>JAAZJW010000308.1 GCA_012800145.1 Clostridiales bacterium
CATCCCTGCAGAGCCCTATCCTCCAAATAGGCAAGAAACTGTTTTATTCTGCTTTTTATACCCCTGTCTCAATATTTGCCTGGTAGACTGCTTCTTCATCCACAGTCAACATCTTTCTTTCAGTTGAATACATAAGGCTTGTTATTGCAATATTATTTATATTCCTCGGTATTCCCCCTGATATTGTATGAATCGCTTCTAATGCCGACGGCGTGAATATATCGCTTGTGCAACCTGCGATTTTCATTCTGCTGATGCAATAATCGGCTGTCTCTTCTATGGATAATCCCTGCATGGAATATCTCATGGTTATTCTCTGCCTTAAAGGATAACAGGCATTTAGTGCGAGTTTATTTCTAATTTGCGGCTGCCCTGCAAGTATCAACACAAAAGGGTTCGCAGAATCCATTTTAAAGTTGAACAACAATCTTAAATCATCCAATATGGACATAGGTGCCATGTGAACTTCATCTATAATTATTACCGGTGTTATATGCTGTTCATAATACAGGCTCTGTATTGAATCCTGTATCTGGTTGAATAACTGTACCTTTCTGTGCCTCGGTATTTCCCCTAACAGCATTGCTATAGCCTGATAGAAGTCTTTGACTGTTAATGTCGTCAGCTGTAGATAACAAGGTTTGTAAAGGGACCTGTTCATGTTATCTGTAAGCTTTCTTAATCCCACCGATTTACCTGAACCGGGTTCTCCTACAATTAAACAAATACCCCTGTTATCCAATATATATTTTAATTTTGAATCAAGTTCCTTTGTATCACGGCTTGAGAACAGTTTGTCTATAGATATTTCCTTATCAAAGGAATTGAATTTTAACCCAAAGTGTTGCCTAAACATTTTTTTCACCTTCCATCATCCCGCTGTATGATATTGAATTTTCAGCAGCAAATTTTTTAGTAGGGGAAACACAAGGGGACGGTGCTTTTGTGTTCTTCATTTTATCATATAATGTCATGGTATAATACGGGGGCGCCGAAATGGCCGGAGGATTATAACACAATAGCACCGTCCCCCCGTGTTTGCAATTTTTCAATTCGCTTTACTCATTCAGAATGACATAAACAGGTATTTTTTTCAGCAGTTTTGGACCATCCCCGTGTTAATATGATCCCAGTTTGCCGTTCTCTATCATCTGTCGGCAATTCCTAAATTCCTATTGACAAATCAGTCTACAAAGTATAGACTACAACTAACGGGGTCTACGAATCATAGACTGAAAGGAGTTGTTTATTTATGATTGAATACAGGCTCACGGAAGCAGAAGAAAATTTTGCGGATATAATATGGTCAAACGAGCCTATTAGGTCACCGGAATTGGTAAAAATTTGCGAACAAAAGTTTAATTGGAAAAAATCGACCACTTATACAATGCTAAAAAGGCTTGAGAAAAAAAAGATATTCAAAAATAACAATAGCATAGTAGAAGCATTGATTAAAAAGGATGATTTTTACGCGGAACAGAGCAAGATATTTGTCGAAGAAAATTTTGATGGCTCTTTACCTAGATTTTTAACAGCATTTACAAGGACGAAAAAGCTAAACAGGAGCGAAATTCAGGAATTACAGAAGTTAATAAATTAGTATAGGGGGGAAATGTGATGGATAAATTATTTTTACACATTATAAACATGAGTATTACCTCCAGCTATGTGATCTTATTTATTGTAGCGGTGAGATTATTCTTAAAAAGAGCGCCAAAAATATTTTCTTATGGACTTTGGGGGGTAGCATTTTTAAGGTTGATATTTCCATTTTCCCTCGAAAGCATATTCAGTTTGATTTCAATCAGTACAAAAACCATACCGGATAATATAGGATATATGCAAACGCCACAGATTCAGACAGGGGTTACGGTAATTGACGGTATAGTAAACAGAGTATTGCCTGCACCTGTCATGCTGGCAAGTGTAAACCCCATGCAGATCTGGATTTTTGTAGGCAGAGTAATATGGATAACAGGATTGGCAGTATTATTAATTTACGGCATATTTTCTACACTGAGACTTTCAAAAAAATTAAAATCAGCAACCCCTTTATACGATAACATCTACAAAACAGATATTATAGGGGTTCCTTTTGTCTTCGGATTAATAAGTCCTAAGATATATTTACCGGATAATCTTTCCGAGGCGGAAAAACCTTATATTATAAGGCACGAGCAGGTACATATCAAAAGGAAGGACCATATAATAAGGTTTGCGGCTTTTGTGATAACATCTATCCATTGGTTTAATCCTATTGTATGGCTTGCATTTTATTTAATGGGCAGGGATATGGAATTATCTTGTGACGATTCGGTAATGAGAGAAATGGGTCATAA
>JAAZJW010000309.1 GCA_012800145.1 Clostridiales bacterium
ATATTCTAAATAATACATCCTCTTTATTTTTCACTTACTTCCACAATCCATCCTTCGGGAGCCTTGACATCGCCAAATTGAATCCCGCAAAGTGTATCATATAGTTGTTTTGTAATGGGGCCTACCTCGGTCTCGCTGTGGAATACATGGAGTTTTCCGTTATGCTCTATGCCGCCGATTGGAGTTATAACCGCGGCCGTACCGCATGCTCCCGCTTCTCTAAATTCATCTAAATTATCAATAAATACGTCCCTTTCTTCTACCTCCAAACCCAAGTATTCCTTGGCTACGTGCATCAACGAATATTTAGTAATACTGGGCAATATGGAGGGCGATTTCGGTGTTACGAATTTATTGTCTTCGGTTATTCCGAAAAAGTTGGCCGCACCCACTTCCTCAATCTTTGTGTGGGTTGCAGGATCTAGGTATATACAATCTGCAAAACCTTTTTCAACGGCAATTTTGTTGGGCATGAGGCTGGCCGCATAGTTGCCTCCTACCTTGATTGCTCCCGTACCGAAGGGCGCAGCCCTATCAAAATCCGTTACGATAAAGTTAACGGGTGCCAGTCCGCCTTTAAAATAGGCGCCTACAGGCAAACAAAAAATACTGAATATATATTCCGAAGCCGGCCTTACACCTATGTTATCTCCTACACCTATAGCAAAGGGGCGGATATATAGGGTGGCACCTGTTCCGTAGGGTGGAACATAAGCTTCGTTGGCTCTGACCAGTTGAATACAGGCATCGATAAATTTTTCTTCAGGTATTTCCGGCATTAAAATACGTCTACAGCTTTCATTCATCCTTTTAGCATTTTGGTCGGGTCTGAAAAGTTGAATTACACCGTCTTTCCTTCTGTATGCTTTCATTCCCTCAAAACATTGCTGTCCGTAATGGAGGGCGGGAGAACCTTCGCTGATGGTTAACATGTTATCTTCAACCAATTTACCTTTGTCCCATTCTCCGTCTTTCCACCTGGATATATACCGCAAATCCGTTTTCATGTATGAAAATGAAAGTTTTTCCCAATCAATGTTTACATCCCTTTTCATTAATATTCCCCCTAAGTTATTTAAGTAATAATCAAGAATTAAGGCTTTCTGATTATATTATAGAACTTTGCATAAAGGTTTACAAATATAATTTGGTCCGATTTATCTGAGTATCGAGAAACCGAACCAAATGTAAAAATCAGTCTGGGGGGTCAAAACCCCAAAAATTATTCCCTGAAATTATTGCTAAGGTAATATTCAATATTTTTAAATTCCTGCCAAATTTTTTTATTTTCTCCTGATAATTCTTTAGTAAATTCCCCATTTTCCCTAAAATACATTTTATGATTTACATCAAATCCTTTTTTCATATTTGTAATGTATTGCATGTATTCGTTGCCTTCCCAGCCCAAACAGTCAAATAGTTCGGACATAAGGAAATTAGGGCTTATGGTTCTTGATTCTCCTATTAGTTCTTTATTGAGAACCTTTTTGGCACCGCTATTTCCCCAAATTAAATATGGGGTCTGGTAATAGTTTTTAAATCCTTCTATGTTTTCTAAGTCTAAGTCAATGTCCAGCATTTTATATACACTGTTGTCTTTTCCAAGCCAGGGGTTGTGGTCACCGAATACTACTATTATCACAGGTTCTTCTTCATTCCTGAAATAATCGAATAACTTTTTGAGGGCTGCATCGGTCTTATTTATTCCCTCCATATAATTGTTGATTATATTGTAATCCGACTCGCTATAATGAGCCTTTTTAACCAAGTATTGTGTATCCCAATGTTTTTCATCGGAATAGGGCCCGTGATTTTGATAGGTCACTGAAAAATTAAAATAGGGCGCATTGTCCTTTTTACTGTTTTCGAATCCTTCTATTATAAAATCAAAAAAATCTATGTCCATCAAATATGAGCTTTGGACCTCATAATATTTGTTATCATAATGGTCGTATTTGTCAAATCCTAAGTATTCGTTTATATTTCGTCTGTTATAGAAGGACCCTGTTATAGGATGCATGGCCTCGGTTCTATAGCCCTGCTCCTTCAAGTACCGGACAAAGGAATTTGTTTTAGTGAAATATCCCGGATGGGAATTATAACCTGTAAGAAATGCTCTTTCCGTATCTATGGTACCTCCCGCAAATACGTTTGTTACTAATTTGCCATGGATAGATTCTTTCTGCAGTTTGTGAAACTCCTTATATATGTCTACATTCAGATCTACATTTTCGAATTCGGAAAAATCATTATAGGCTTCCAACATAACAGATATGATGTTTACCTTTGTGTTGGCCGGAATATCCTTATAGCTGTTTTTGTTCAGGATTTCCTTGGCTTTATCTTCTTTATATCCCTGTGGCGGGTGTGTTTTCAAATCCCGGATGCTATATATAAAAGGGTAGACAAGTCCTTTGGATTGGTATATCTGTGAATCAATCCATACATTTATAGTTTCTTTGTCTCCCAATTCTGCATATACTCCCTGGTCGAAATAGTAACCCTTGAATATGAACACAGATAAAATGCCCAGAAAT
>JAAZJW010000310.1 GCA_012800145.1 Clostridiales bacterium
AAGCGAAGGTTTGGGGCTGGACGTTGTTTCAGGCGGGGAACTACATACCGCCATAAAAGCGGATTTTCCCATGGAAAGGATAATATTCCACGGAAATAATAAATCCTATGAAGAAATAACCTTGGGTGTAACCCACGATATCGGAACCTTTGTGGTGGATAATATATATGAATTCGAATTGCTGGAGGAGATAGCGGCAGAACAAAACAAAAAGGTAAAAATATTGTTCAGAATTACCCCCGGGGTAGAAGGAAGTGCCCATAAATATATCAATACAGGGCAGGAGGATTCCAAATTCGGTATTCCCTTGGATGAAAAGATTATTGAATATGTGGTTAAAAGAGCCATGGATTCATCTAATATAATTTTAAAAGGGTTTCACTTTCATATAGGTTCCCAACTGTTTGAAAGCAGTTTAAATATAATGGCTGTAAATGTTACGGTCAATCTAATGAAAAAACTAAAAGAGAAATTCGGTTTTATTACGCAAGAACTAAATATCGGCGGGGGATTTGGTGTTCGTTATACCGAGGAAGATGACGAAACAAAACCTATATCCTTCCATGTCAATCCTGTGATGGAGGCAGTAGAAGATGAATGTGGAAAAGCAGGTTTAGATATGCCTGCAATTATTATAGAGCCGGGCAGGTGGATAGTGAGTGAGGCAGGTATCACCTTATATACCCTCGGGGCGATAAAAGAAATCCCGAATGTACGGACATATATAAGTGTTGATGGAGGGCTTCCCGACAACCCGAGACCTGCGTTATATGAAGCAAAATATGAAGCGATAGTGGCCAACAAAGCCGATAAAAAACCTGAAAAGGTTGTTACCATAGCGGGAAAATGCTGTGAATCCGGTGATATTTTAATCTGGGATCTGGAGGTTCCACAGATTGAATCCGGCGATATTCTGGCAGTTTTCAATACAGGAGCATACAACTATTCCATGTCAAGTAATTATAATAGATTACCGAGGCCTGCGGTTGTGTTAATTAACGAGGGAAATGCTGAACTCATTGTGGAAAGGGAGAATTATGATCATCTGCTTGAGAGAGAAATAGTTCCCCGCCGCCTGGGAAAAACGCAAAATATAGGTTATGATGTGGCTCTGACCAGGTTGGAGTAACATAAATTATACCTATGGAACAATTCAGCCTCTGAAATTTTTTCACCTATTTGTTGCCGGATATATATGCTATAATAATTTTAGATGTGGATTATGCAATTTGGAGAAAGGGGAATACAAGGGGTGGACAGGGATAAGCAAATTTATGATTTACTGGAGAAAATCTATGTTGAATTACAGGAAACGAAGGAAGAATTAAAATCCGAAATTCGTGACAACAGGTTAGCCATAGTTAAGTTGGAAACCAAAATAGAAAATGAGATCACAGACAAAATTAGAGGGTTGTATGATGCCAGAGAGGTCACTAACGGTAAATTGGATATTATAGAAGAGAAAATGGATAAGGTACAGTTTGATATAAACAATTTAACCATGAAAACAGCCCAAAGCGATAACAGAATAATAGAACTCAAGAGGGACCTCAAGCCGGTAAAATAGGATTAATTTGATTTGTCTTATTAGAATATAAATAGGTGGACCCTGATGCAACGCAGATTCACTTACACCCTGAATTGGGCCGGCCATGATTGAGTAGTCGGGTTGGAACATAATTGAATAATCATGTTGGTCCATAATCGGAATTTTGTTTACCATTGTAATACTTGTAAAGAATATAATATTTAAAGCATAGATTATCTATAGGAGCTATTTTTAGCTCCTAATTAATTTAGGGAGAGATAAATATGCTTAAACCGAAAGCGTTAAAATCAGGTGATAAAATAGGGATAACGGCAACTTCGGGCCCGGCACCGACAGAAAATATAAAGCTGGCGAAGGTATGGCTGGAGGGCCTGGGTTTCAAGGTAGAACTGGCGCCCAGTTGTTTTGCGTCTTATGGCTATTTGGCAGGCAAGGACGAATTGAGAGCGGACAATTTAAACAGCATGTTCGCCGATAAAACGATTGACGGAATTATATGTTTGAGGGGCGGTTATGGTGCCACCAGGATATTAGATATGGTGAATTTTGATACTATCAGGGCGAATCCGAAAATATTTGTAGGATACAGCGACATTACAGCTTTACATATAGCTATTAACCAAATTTGCAAATTAGTAACCTTTCACGGCCCCACGGCTTCGCCGAACATCGCCGGCGGTTTAGATGATTTTTCTAAAAGAGAATTTCTGAGAGCCATTATGGATATAGAACCGATGAAAAATATACCAACCCCACGGGATACAAAAATACAAACCTTAGTTAAAGGCAAAGCCTGTGGTATAATTGTTGGTGGGAACCTGTCCTTGATTTCGGCTACAATGGGGACACAATATGAAATAGATACAAAAGGTAAAATACTATTTTTGGAGGAAATAGGCGAGGAGCCATATAGGATAGACAGGATGCTCACTCAGCTGGCTCTGGCCGGAAAATTTGATGATGCGGAGGGCATCATTCTCGGGGATTGGAATGATTGTGAATCCAAAATATATGATAATAGTTTAAGCCTTATGGAAGTTTTCGGAGATATCGTGGTGCCTTTCGGGAAACCGACCATTTTTGATTTGAAGGCGGGGCATTGCAAACCCGAGGTGACACTTCCTTTCGGGGTGAAAGCGGTGTTGGATGCAGATGAGGGTAGATTAATCATAGAGGGGAGCGCGACTGCGTAGTGAAAAAATATAATGAGATATTGGTTAAGGCACAAAAGATAAAGGATTGGATGGTGGAAATCAGACGGGATTTCCATATGAATCCCGAACTCAGTACACAAGAATTTCGCACGGGAGGCAAAATTACTGAATATCTGGAAACTATGGGCATTGAATACAAAACAGGAATAGCCGATACGGGCATCGTGGGAATAATCCGTGGCGGGAAGGATGGAAAAACTGTGGCTTTGAGGGCTGATATAGATGCCCTTCCGATTCAGGATGAAAAGGATGCAGAGTATAAATCCACGATTGATGGTAAAATGCATGCCTGCGGACATGATGCTCATACGACTATTCTCCTGGGAACCGCCAAAATACTTAAAGATATGGAAAAGGATTTACAGGGCAATGTTAAATTGTTTTTCCAACCAGCGGAAGAAACTGTAGGCGGCGCCGACCGAATGATAAAGGAAGGTGTAATGGAAAATCCTAAAGTGGAGGCAGTGTTTGGGTTGCATGTATCGCCTGAAATAGATGTGGGGAAAATCGGAATCAAATACGGCCAGACAAATGCATATACGGACGGTCTTGAAATAATTGTTCATGGCAGAGGCTGCCATGCCGCACGTCCCCATGAAGGGGTAGATGCTATAGTTATAGCAAGCCAGATAGTTATGGCCTTACAGAGTATAGCGAGTAGAAATATAGATCCTGTAGAACCTGTAGTGGTTACCATCGGAACCATAAATGGGGGGACACGAGGCAACATAATAGCGGGCAAGGTCAGGCTCACGGGTACCATCAGGACCCTGAGACCCGGCACGAGGGAATTGGTGATAAAAAGGATAGAAAGCATTGTGACTCAAATTGCGGAAGCCATGGGAGGCAAAGCACAGTGCATTATAAAAGAAGGATATCCGGCACTTGTCAACACGGATGAAATTATAGATATCGTAAAGGACAGCGGTGAAGGTGTTTTGGGCACCGATAATGTAGTTATGCTGGAAAACCCGAGATTGGGAGGGGAAGACTTTGCTTATTTTGCAAAGGCGGCTCCCTCAGCTTTTTACAGATTAGGATGCGGAAATGCCGAAAAAGGGATTATACACGGTGCTCATTCCGGTCTTTTTGACATAGATGAGGATTGTTTGGTATTCGGTACGGCGCTGCAGGTGCAGAATGTGTTGACATTTTTAAACATGTGACAAGGGTGTGACAAGGGTGTGACAAGGGGACGTTTTGTTTGTTACATTTTGATGGCAGGTGTGACAAGGGGACGTTTTGTTTGTCACATTTTGGTGGCAAGACGCCAGACTGTGTGAAAAATGTCATCCTGAGCGAAGCGAAGGATCTCAAATGGCCTAAAAACGAGATTCTTCGCTACACTCAGAAATTTGCACGTGTTACCCACACT
>JAAZJW010000311.1 GCA_012800145.1 Clostridiales bacterium
CGAGATTCTTCGTTACACTCAGAATGACAAAAAGCGAGGAAAGTGCTTTTTCACACAGCCTGTCGTTCAGACTGTGTGAAAAATGTCATCCTGAGCGAAGCGAAGGATCTCAAATGGCCTAAAAACGAGATTCTTCGTTACACTCAGAATGACAAAAAGCGAGAAAAGTGCTTTTTCACACAGTCTGTCGTCCCTCTAGGGGGGAGTCAAAAATGGATAGCAAGGTATTGGATCTTATCGGACAAAAAGAATTTTTACTTTTAAAAGATGAATTAAAAAAAATTAGATCTATTGACATCGCAGAAGCATTTAGTGAACTGGATAAAAAAGATACTGTTATACTATTTAGATTGTTACAAAAAGACAAAGCAGCGGAAGTGTTCTCCCATCTGACCTATCAACAGAGAATGGAAATTATGGCTGCTATGAATGAAACACAGCTCAAGGAAATTCTGAAGGAACTGTTTTTTGACGATAAAATAGATTTTCTTGAGGAGATGCCATCCAATGCCGTTAAACGGATTTTAGCAACCACAACTGATGAGGAAAGAAAATTAATCAATCAATTTTTAAAATATCCTGAGAACTCGGCAGGAAGTCTTATGACTATAGAATATGTTGATTTAAAAAAGGAAATGACGGTAGGAGAAGCTTTAGATTACATAAAAAAAATAGGAATGAGCAAGGAAACTATATATACATGTTATGTATTAAATGAAAAGCGAAAACTCGAAGGTATAGTTTCCTTAAGAAAATTGGTATTATCAGATGAAAATTTACTTATTAAAGAAATCATGGAAAGGGATATTGTCCTGACCCATACAATGGACGACCAAGAAGAAGTTGCAAGCCTATTTAAAAAATATGATTTTATTGCTTTACCGGTAGTGGACAAAGAAAACAGGTTAGTTGGAATAATCACGATAGATGACATTGTAGATGTGATTGACAGGGTAGCCACCAAGGATTTCCAAAGAATGGCGGCTATGGGGCCGGCAGAGGAGGAATATCTCCACACTGATGTATTTACCCTGGCAAGGCAAAGGACCCCTTGGTTATTGACACTGATGCTCTCGGCCACATTTACGGGTGGAATCATTAGTAAATATGAATCCGTGCTAGAGGCAATAGTGACCCTTAACATTTTTATACCCATGTTGATGGACTCTGCGGGGAATGCAGGTACCCAATCCTCTACCCTGATTATCAGAGGACTTGCTTTAGGAAATATACAAATATCGGACTACCTGAAAGTGCTTTGGAAAGAATTGAGGGTGAGTTCCCTAGTGGGATTTATACTGGCTACCGTAAATTTTTTCAGGGTTATAATTATAGAAAAGGTTTCCATAAACATAGCACTGACAGTATCTGTTACCCTGTTTTTTACTGTAATACTTGCAAAGGTTGTGGGGGGATTACTTCCGGTCATAGCAAAAAAATTAAAAACAGACCCGGCTATTATGGCTGGGCCCCTGATTACTACTATAGTAGACGCACTGGCATTAATCGTATATTTCAATATTGCCCATTTGATGTTGGGAATTTAAATAAATTCCTATAGCGCGAATGATAGAGAATAAAAGAAGGTATGCTAAAATTTTGTTGGCAACCTTCTTGTTTTTATATTATTTTTGCTCTAATTGTTTAACTCATAATTTTTGTTTGTATTTACTTTAATCCCTTTACGCAAAATTGTGTCTTTGGGTTCCCTTTCATAATTGCATTCTGTGAATGAAATCTGACATTGTACCTTATGTTTACAGGTTTGGCAGGCTAATTTTTCAAGATTATGCCTTTGTTTTGTTGACATTCTGACTAGGCTTATATATTCCTTCTTATTTTTAATGGTTTCTTTTATATAGGGTTTTACCGCCTTGGTATAATGAGTCTTTACCAAATAAACCGAAGTTTTCCTGTCACCGGGTTTAATGAGCTCCAAGGATAAGGTATTACTATTAATAGTTCCACGAATTGTTTTTGTGCTGATTTCAATATTTAAATTTTCATAAGGAATGTCCAAAAAATCAACTTTAGGGAGGACCTTTCCCTGTATTTTTATCGGGAACAAATCGTCCAGGTTATAGCTTTCATCCAAATATATCTGGAAATATTTATCGAAAAGTTTTGTCCTGAGCGACTGTAATAGCAAATAAATTAATATAACAAAAATAATGCCTACTATAATAAAAATATAAGCTGACATAGTTTCACCCCTTCTGATAATATTTTATCATATTGCGGTATTATAGTTCACTGGGTAATGTTGGGTGGGCAGGACGTATATAGCTATGGATTAACGGGAATCTATCTTAAATAATTCTTTTTGGGTGGAAAAAATAGTACATATATGGCAAAATATAATGGTAGGTTTTGTATTTTTGGAATGAAGTTATTGAAAAAACCGGGAAAGCAAAATAATATATATAATAGTATATAATAAAAGGTTGTGATTATAACATGGAGAAAAACTTGTCCAGTTTGCCCATAGGGGTTTTTGATTCCGGGGTGGGTGGTATCAGTGTCCTGGCAGACCTGGTGCATCAGCTGCCTGACGAGCAATATGTATATTTTGGGGATTCCGATAATGCACCCTACGGAATAAGGAGCAATGAAGAAGTAAAACAATTGTCCCTGAATGTAGTTGACTATCTGTTAAATTTTAAAATAAAGGCCTTAGTAGTTGCTTGTAACACTGCTACCAGTGTAGCGATAAATGAATTGAGGAGTAATTTAGATATTCCGGTTATCGGCATGGAGCCTGCGCTGAAGCCGGGCATTGAACTAAATAAGAAGGGGAAAGTAGTTGTAATGGCAACAGATGTTACACTCAGGGAGAAAAAGTTCAATGACCTTATACAAAAGCTGAAGTATACAACAAATATTATTAGGATGCCTTGTTTGGGTTTGGTAGAGATAATTGAAAAGGAGGGGAAGGGTTCTGACAGAATAAGGAGCTATATCAGGGAAGCCTTTTCGTTGCTCGATAGGGAAGAAATAGGGGTAATAGTTTTGGGATGTACCCATTATATATTTATTAAGGATATTATTGCAAATACAATTGGTAAGGACATAGCCATAGTGGATGGTAATTTGGGTACGGTCAGGCATGTAAAATATTTGCTCCAATCCGGCAACAGATTAGCTCCAAATAAAATAGGAAGTTGTAAAGAAACCAGGGTC
>JAAZJW010000312.1 GCA_012800145.1 Clostridiales bacterium
CAGGCCACCCTGTTGGCCTTATCAGTGATTACACCTATATCGTGTGATACCATAACCAGTGTAATACCCAGTTCCCTATTCAGTTTTTCCATAAGTCTGTAAAATTGCTCCTGGGACTGAGTATCAACCCCAACCAGGGGCTCATCCATAAAGATAATTTCAGGGTTACTTATAAGCGTACGTGCAATAAAAACCTTTTGTTGCTCCCCACCGGATAAATTACCAATCAAATGGTTTCCATAGCCGGACATATTGACCACATCCAACGCTTCCCTTATCTTTATTTTATGTTTTTTATTAAGAAATTTTAGAAAACCCATTTGGCTATATAGATTGGCTCCCACGATTTCTTCAACCGTTGCCGGGAACGCGGGATTAAAATTTCCCACCCTTTGGGGTATATAACCTATTCTGTTCCATTGATTAAATCGTTCAATAGGTGAATCTAGCAAAACAACAGTTCCTTTTTGCGGTTTCAAAATTCCCAAAATAATTTTAATCAGAGTACTTTTAGCCGAACCGTTGGGCCCAACAATTCCCAGGAAATCTCCCCTGAATATTGTCAGATTCACATTTTCTAATACATACTTTTTGTTATAACCAAAATATACACCTTTTACATCAAGAACCTTTTCCATCTATTTCACCAAGGCTTTCTTTAATGTCTCCACGTTTTTATACATCAGGGAAATATAGTCCTCCCCTTTATCTTGTTGTTCCTTAGTTAAACCTTCCACAATATACAATGTCAACACTTCCAGATCTGCTTCTTCAGCCAAAATTTTTGCCGTTTTAACACTTGCCAAGGCCTCCAGAAATATATAGTCTATTTTATTATCCTTTGCAATTTTAACTAACTCTGCCAGCCATTTAGGACTTGGCTCGGCATGAGGGGAAATTCCGGCAACAGAGATTTGTTCCAAATTATATCTTTTAGCCAGATATCCAAAAGCGGAATGGGATACAATTATCTTTCTTTCAGTGGCACACCTGAGACCTTCCCTAAAAGCCACATCAAGTCCTTCCAATTCCTTTTTGAATTTGTTAAAATTCTCTTCATATATATTTTTGTTGCTGTCATCTATCTTTGAAAAAGCATCCTTGATTCTTTCGGAAATATATATCACATTAATAGGGTCTACCCAAATATGGGGATCATATTGTCCATGGTGATGCTCATTGCTGTTTTTACTGTCATGTCTTTTGTTATAACTGATTAATTCCACGGATTTGCTGGCATCAACCAAACAAACATTTTTCCCTTCCAACAAACTGAGCACTTTATCTATCCAAGGCTCCATATATGCGCCGTTATATATAAAAACATCTGCCTGTTCTAATTGTGCGATAATTTTAGATGGGGGTTCAAAACTGTGAGGCTCTGTGCCCGATGGGATTATAATGTGCACATCCGCATTGTCTCCCCCAATTTTTTTCGCAAAATCATAATAGGGATAAAAACTTGCATATACTATAAGTTTTCTTCCCTTTCCATCCTTATTTTCCATAGGTCTCATTGCGTTTGGACCCCGAGTACATCCCGGTAACAGAGCAATGATAAGCAAAAATGCAACTATTTTTAATATGTTCCCTTTCATAATTCACCCCGATATATCCTATTTATCCAATAATCTATAGTTCAAACACCTATGTCAGGGTTTTTAGTTTCCTTCAAAATTATGTTCGGACAAAGCCCGATTTATTATTACTTTTTTTCCTTTAACTATATATTATACTCCTTTTATAAAAAATTTAGAATATGTTAAATTTAAAAAGCCTGCCTTAGGCAGACTTTTTATATTATGATTCATCCTGTGCAACTTTTTCTTTTTTCTTTTTTCTATATATTATGGTTGAAACTATGATACTGAATTCATACAACAACGTCATAGGAATCGCCATCAGAACCTGCGAAACCACATCCGGTGGTGTTAATATTGCGGAAACTACAAATATTATAAGGATAACAAATTTCCTATACTTTTTAAGTGTTTTTGGTGCAACCAATCCCAGTTGGGTGAGTAAAATAATGAGTAGGGGCAATTCAAATACCAAACCAAAGGACAACAACAGAGAACTTACAAAACTAATATAGTTGGCAAATGAAAACGAAGGTGTAATTTTATCAACCGTTACCCCCGTAAAAAATTTAATTGTCATAGGAACAATTATATAATATGCAAAAATCACACCCATTAGCAAAAATATGGTTCCCATAGATAAAGCTAAAACAACATACTTCTTTTCCTTTACCTTAAGTCCCGGTTTAATAAATCCCCATATTTGGAACAATACTATGGGTGAAG
>JAAZJW010000313.1 GCA_012800145.1 Clostridiales bacterium
CCCTCAACATGTTCTATTTTTCGGTAAATTTAGCCCTTAACCTCAAAATGGCTTTAGAATGCAACTGTGACACCCTTGATTCCGAAACCTGTAAAACAGCACCTATTTCCTTATACGTCAAATTGTTATAATAATATAATGATATAACCTGTTTCTCCCTTTCCGGCAACTTTTCAATATGGTCCTTCAGGGCGTTATGGGTCTCCTTAACACATATCACTTTTTCAGGCAAATCATTCTGTTCTTCTTGTTTTGATGCTATATTATTTTCAAGAATAGTTTCTTCTAACGAAACTATGTTAAATGAATTAGTTTGCATTAAAACATCCTGTAATTCCTTGATTGTGATTCCGAGTTCATCTGCCACCTCCATGTCAAATACAGAACGGCCCAATTGATTTTCCAGTTTACTGTATGTTTCTTCAATTTGTCTGGCTTTTTGTCTGATTGACCGCGGGATCCAATCCAGTGACCTTAATTCATCTATAATAGCACCCCTTATACGTATCTGTGCATATGTTCTGAATTTAACCTGTTTATCCAAATCAAATTTTTCTATCGCATCTATTAAACCAAAAATACCATAACTCACTAAATCGTCATATTCAACATTTGTTCCATAAGACGTATATAGTCGTCCCGCAATAACTTTCACTAATTGTATATAATGTTCTATTAATTTTGTTTTTGCCTGTAAGTTCCTATTGTGCTTATAACTATGCCACAAAGCTGTTAGTTCCATTTTTAGACCTCCCGGCTTTGCTTTTCCTTATGGTTGAAACATTAAATTTCATGTACGCCATGGCCTATGGTTTTAATAACTAATCTACCATCGGTTGTATGAAATTCAATGGTTCTACCATAATTTCCACCAGTATCCTCTGCTATAATGGGTATTCTGAGTAAATTTAGCATTTCCTTAGTTGCCACCACGTTTTTTTGACCTATTTTCATCATATCATTATCATTCTGAAAGAGAAACATCTGGCTCCCCCCGGCAATTTTTGCTATGATACTGGACTTATTGCAACCTGTTGTCAGCATTCTGTCAAGCAATAACTGTATTCCGGTATCCGCAAATTTAGCTTTATTTTCATTGTTTTTAATCTGTTTACTACTCGGTAACATAATATGGGCCAGACCCCCGGTTTTCACAACCCTATCATATAGAATGACACCTACACAAGAACCAAGCCCCAATGTAGTTAAAATACCCGGTTCCTGTATTATGCCAAGCTCAGCCATACCGACCTTTATAATATTTCGCATTTATATGTACACCCCTAGACTATTTAGTAGGGTTGGAAATGAACTTGTTTCCGGAATTAAAAGGAAATTTCCTGTGACCATATTATCTCCATCTTGTAAAACAGTTTCAACTAACAAAACCTTGTCCCCCGTGTGCCCAAACTGTATTGCAGGTACACTTAATATTGCCCCTGCCATATCTATACATAGAGATGGTACAGATATTTTTATGTCCAGGCCGGTTAAAGATGAAAGGGAGGATATATATGCGCCTGACAGAATATTACCTATTTCCTGTAATGCAGATTTGTCCATTTCATCTAATATTTCAGTTTTATTGTCCCTGCCCATCAAAATATTTATTAGGGTTTTTGCCGATTCTATATCCAATAAAAACATGATATTCCCTTCAATATCCCCTGTAATTCCAAAATATACACCGGAAACAACAATCTCTTCCCCACCCAGAATTGCACTGATATCGCTAAAGTTCAAAATTTTAACTGATGGCACGTCCATATCTACCTTTTTATTTATCATATTCGCCAGGGCTGTTACCGCATTACCTGCCCCAATATTTCCGATTTCCTGTAGCACATCCAGATGCAGATTATTTAAATTTTCTATCGACAAATCCATTTGCTCACCTCTTAGGTATCCATATTATTTATTAAAAGTTTGGGAATATCCAATATAATTATCATTCTTTCATTAAGCTTACCAATGCCTTCGACATAGTCATCCTCAAGTGGAATTGTCAGGTTATAGGTTTTGTCGATTTGTCCCTTATCCAGGGCTATAACCTCAGAACATGAATCAGTTAATATTCCTACACTTATTTCATCAAGTGACAACACTATTATCCTGCTGTCGTCCGTAGTTGAAATATGTTCCAGATCAAACCTTTTACGCAGATCCATTACCGGTATAACCTCCCCCCTTAGGTTCATTACCCCATTTATATAATGGGGTGCATTTGGCACCCTGGTTATCTCCGTAAGTTTTTCAACTGTCTCCACATGTTCAATGGGCACTCCATAATTTTCCTTGTTTAATTTAAAAACGACATATTGATTTATAGGACTCATATTATTTCCCCCCCAATAAATTTAAAATAAGAATTTATATCCACAATTAAAGCTATCAGGCCATTCCCCAAAATAGTTGCACCTGCGATTAAAGGGATATTTAAAAGATATTTGCCTAATGATTTGATCACAATTTCCTGTTGGCCTATCAAACTGTCCACAATTAACCCGGCATCCTTCTCTCCTTTCTTTACAATAACTACAACTACTTCCTTATCCACATCTTTATGCAACTCTTTTGTGTTCGGTACATTCAATAATTTTGAAAGCCTTAATATAGGCAACGTTGAGCCCCTGTACAGAACTACCTCACTGTCTTGAACCCTACGTATGTTACTTTCCTTTATGGTTGTGATTTCCTTTATTGAATTTAAGGGTATGGCATATTTTTCTGTCCCAACTACAACCAATAGGGCCTGTATAATAGCCAATGTAAGGGGGAGTCTGATTATAAATTTTGTCCCTTTACCCTGGCAGGAATCTGCTTCTACCACCCCACCCAATGATTCTATCTTGGTTTTAACTACATCCAATCCTACCCCACGTCCTGAAATGTCCGATACTGCATCGACAGTGCTAAACCCCGGATTAAACAATAGCTGTATAGATTCCTTATCATCCATCAGCTGAACTTCTTCATGTGTAACTATTCCTCTTTCAACAGCTTTTTTCTTGACCCTCTCAACGTCTATCCCGCCGCCGTCGTCTTCTACCTCAATTACCACATTGTTACCGTCAGGGTAAGCTACAAGTTTAACTGTCCCGGTTTTTTCCTTTCCTGACTCCATTCTTTTTTCTGTTTTTTCAATACCATGATCTATGGAATTGCGTATTAAATGGATAAGCGGGTCTCCTATTTCATCGACCACAGTCCTGTCTACCTCTGTTTCCTCACCGGACATAATCAATGTTATATTTTTGCCTAATTCTTTGGACAGATCCCTTACCATTCTGGGAAAACGATTAAATACCCTTTCTATGGGAACCATTCTTACCTTCATTACCGCATCATGTAGGCTCGTGGTTATCCTTTCCAAATATTCAATAGCTTCATTTGCATTTTGCCTTTTTTTATCTTCATCGATGCCTTCTAACCGCGTTTTTATAATTATGAGTTCGCTCACCAGGTTCATTAAATTATCTAAACGATCTATATCAACCCTTACGGTTTTACTGGTTCTTGTCTTTTTATCCGTTATTCCTCCATCTTCATTTCCCTTATTTTTTGTGTCATTACTATCCATACTTCCAATAATCGGAATATCTTGGGATATTTTAATGTTTTCCCGTGATAGCGGAATTATTTCTATGGATTCAATTTCAGATATGTTATTCAGCTCTTTCCTAATAAATTTATTGTCTTTTTCAGATATTACCACCAATTCGAAAGATAGACCGAATATTTCATCCTCAATTTCTTCTATACTGGGATTAGAATGTATAATATCTGTAAATTTTTCGAGTGTGTTTATGACCACATAAGCTCTTGCTGATTTTAGCACACAACCATCATCTAATGATATTTTTATTAAATTGACATTTAAACCGTCCTTTATTGCTACAGAGACCACATTATTGACATATTCATTAAGTTGAACCGTGGGTTTTGATGAGTTTTCCGCATTTTGATCCGTGATATGGTTTTTGTTACATGTGGCACGGGCAGTGTCCCCAGGCTTTACGGAATGCAGTTTATTGATTAGTTCCGTAGCTTCTCCACCTTCATGTCCATAATTTTCAATATTGCCTATATAACCCTCCAACTTATCGAAACATTGGAACAATAAATCTATTATATTTACATTAACCTTCATATTATCTTTTCGTATATGATCTAAAATATTCTCCATCTCATGTGTCAAGTGGGTCACATTGTTAAATCCCATGGTTGCCGACATCCCTTTCAATGTGTGGGCTACCCTAAAAATATTATTTAATGTGTTAGTATCTTCCGGGTTATCTTCCAAATATAATAAGTTTGAATTCATATCCTGCAGGTTTTCCCTTGATTCCTCGATAAATATCTGCATGTATTGAGCCATATCCATAGAATTACACCCCCAACCTTTTTAATATACAATTTGCAATTTCATACAACGGAACAACATCATCGGCAATTCCCAATAATAACCGGTACTTTTGTCCGGTCTTCCCGGGTTTCATATTTATATCAGTTTCTTTTTAAGCAGCAAACGCTGTCTTCCGAAGATAAAGGCACATATGTTATCTTCATTTGCCTGGCTAATCTTGTCAAATTTGATTCCTAATTCATAGCAGCCGGTTATTGTATCCTTAACGCTCCTTATAATTTTACCATTCACCATAATTATGTTGTTTTTACTCAAATAGAGTCTTACCCCTACATTTTCTCCTTCGTCCAATTTCTCATTGCAGATTGCCTTAATACCCCCTCCGCTCAAATCCTTAGTAACACATTCTAATTTATGCATTTTACCGTTCCGTTTCTGTTCTATAATGACCTTTATAACCACAGGGAGTCTGTAATGTTTTCTCCGTTGAATCCTGTAAAGCCCATCTTTAGGCTTAACCACGAAGGCTATTATGTTGATATCGACTTGTTTGAGGACCTTGGCATAAAATTGGTATACTGCTGTATCACGATAAAAAAATATGCCGATATTTTGTCCTTCGCTTAAAAAATACCTTTTCCCTTTATAGATTGGAGCCGAAATATATATTTCTTTTTTGTACGAATCTATATCCATAAGCTGAGCGTTTAGTATACATTTTTCATCCAAAACAACACCTTTTTCGTAACGTTCTATATTTAGCCTATCCCCTATTTTCAGTTGGGAAAATACATCCATGTTATGCCTCCTGTCTAAAAAAACCAAATATTCTTTTAAAGAAACTATCAAGGTTTCTACTGCTCTTCATATTTACACCTTTGCCATCAATAAGTCCTATGGCAATATCCTTAATATTTTTGGTGGCAATACTATTAGGATACCCGATTATAAAAGGTACCTGTTTTTTTACAGATTTAACTACGTTGTTGTCCTCAAAAACATAACCTAACTTATATAAATCCATTGATAGAAAACGTTTTGCCGCATTTTTTAATTTTTCAAATGCAATATCACCTTCTGTTATGTTTTTTACCCTATTAATTACAATTCCTATCTCCTTGTTTTTTTTCCTTGAATTTATAGTTTTAATCATAGCATAAGCATCTGTTATAGATGTGGGCTCCGACGTGGTAACAACTATAACCTCCTGAGCTGCTAATACAAAAGAAAGAACAGCACTTGATAAACCGGCTCCTGTGTCAATCAGAATAATGTCCGCATAATTATTTATTAAAAGAAGTTTTTC
>JAAZJW010000314.1 GCA_012800145.1 Clostridiales bacterium
AAGTGATGACGGGAGAACTGTTCAAAATTCGAATTTAAAAAGAAGAGGTATGGAAAAAGCAAGGGATTTAAACATACCTGTTTTTGTTCACTGTGAGGATGAAGCCTTATTACAGGGTGGTGTCATGAACAGTGGTGAAATTTCAAAACAGTTAGGTTTGTCGGGGATACTGTCGGAAGTAGAGGATGTAATAATCGCCAGAGATATTATACTTGCTAAGGGAACCGACGTAAATTTACATATATGTCACATTAGCACAAGCCTGGGCGTAGATCTGCTCAAGTTCGGGAAGAACGTAGGAACAAAGGTGACAGGGGAAGCATGTCCACATCATTTTACCTTGACTGATAAAGAAGTACTGTCCCTGGATACCAATTTTAAAATGAATCCGCCCCTCAGGAGTGGAAAAGACGTTGAGGCCATAAAAAGGGGTTTAAAGGAAGGGATTATAGATGTTACAGCAACGGATCATGCCCCCCATCAAAAGTACGAAAAAGATACAGGATTTGTCGAGGCACCCTTTGGCGTGGTAGGTTTGGAAACTGCTCTGCCTATTGCCGTTACGGAGTTGGTCGACGGGGGTTGGCTCACACCTATGGAACTGATAGAAAAACTTACAACAAATCCTGCTAGAATATTAGGCATAGATAAAGGAGACATAAGTGTGGGGAAAGTAGCGGATGTAACAATTATAGATCCTTCTATCGAATATAGAATAGATGTAGAAAACTTTGTTTCAAAGAGCAAAAACAGCCCCTTTCATAATAGACTTGTAAAAGGAAGAGTTGAATATACTATAGTTAACGGCAAGGTTGTATACGGTAGGGACGGCTTTTGAACAAAGTAGTTGTAAGGCGACCTTTGGTCGCCTTTGGACAAGGCTCTGTATCCCGGAACAATAGTTAAAAGGTGGAGGCAAAAAATGATAGACAGATTAATAGATAAAATTATCGAAAAGCAAAACCCTACGGTTGTAGGCTTAGATCCCAGGTTAGAAATGGTACCGCAATTTATGAGGGAAAGATATTTTAACGAACAGGGCAAAACACCAAAGGCAGTTGCTAAAATGTTTTTTGAATTCAACAAGGAAATTATAGATAACGTTTATGATATAGTACCTGCCGTCAAACCCCAGATAGCCATGTATGAAAGATACGGCCATGAGGGAGTACAATGCTATATTAAAACAAATGAATACGCAAAAAGTAAAGGTCTGATGGTGATAGGCGATGTAAAAAGAGGAGATATAACCTCCACGGCAGAAGCATATGCGGAAGGGCATATAGGGGAGGTAAAGATAGACGATCAATATTATAATATTTATAATCAAGATGCCATAACCCTGAACCCATATTTAGGTTCCGATTCCATAGAACCATACATTAAATATTGTGAAAAATATGATAAGGGTTTGTTTATATTGGTAAAAACATCGAACCCGAACAGTGGAGAGATACAGGATTTGAAAACAAACGAAGGCAAACTCTACGAAAGGGTTGGAAGGTTAGTAAGCAAATGGGGAAAGCAATTGATGGGGGAACATGGATACAGTCAAATAGGTGCGGTTGTAGGTGCAACCCACCCGAAACAGGCGGAAAACCTTAGGAATATAATGCCCAATACATATTTTTTAGTTCCCGGCTATGGGGCCCAAGGGGCAAAAGCGAAGGACTTAAAAGGTTATTTCAACAAAGATGGTTTGGGTGCAATAATCAATTCATCAAGAGGAATTATCGCTGCCTATTTGAAGGAGTCCAACAAATTGAAATTTTCAGAAGAAGATTTTGCTTTAGCAGCCAGGGAGGCTGCCATTCATATGAAGGATGATTTACAAGGGAATTTATTTGAAAGTTAGAGGTAATTTTATGAAAAGACTATATTATCCGACAATAGTTGAACAAAAACAAATAGCAGAGAATATATTTTCTATGAAATTGCAATGCGGTGAAATTGCTGAAACCGCTCTGTCGGGGCAATTTGTAAATCTGTATTCCAAAGAAAAGGACATGCTGTTACCAAGACCTATAAGTATTTGTGAAATAGACAAAAAGGAAGGCATAATAACATTGGTATATGCAGTAGTGGGTAGGGGTACAGAGAGTTTTTCACATTTAAAAAAGGGTGACACCATAAAGGTCCTGGGACCCCTGGGTAACGGATTTAAAATGGAAGAAGGGATAACTGTACACATGTTGGTAGGCGGTGGAATAGGCGTTCCGCCTCTTGTAGAACTTTCAAAACATTTAAAAGGGAAGGTTTATGCATTTTTGGGTTTTGCAGAGCATCCCATTTTAGTCAAGGAACTGGAAAGCTATGGAGCAGAGGTTTTTGTAGCCACTGAAGATGGAAGTGTCGGGTTTAAGGGTAACGTAGTCGAACTCCTCAATAAAAAAGATATTAAAGGAGATATGATATACAGTTGCGGACCGAAACCGATGCTCAGGGCTGTAAGCAAATGGGCAGGAGAAAGAGGAATA
>JAAZJW010000315.1 GCA_012800145.1 Clostridiales bacterium
CCAGGTTTGTTGTGGGGGCAGAAGAAGGTTTTTCTAACAAAAAAGTCAAAAAAGATTATATTCCATATAAAGAATTTAACAAAACAAAGAAAACGGAATGTTCAGAAAATGATGGGTCATATGATGTATCCCATAATGTACCATCACATACGGATTATTTTAACGGATATGGAGGGTTTTCAGAAGACGGCAGAGAATATATTATCAGGCTCACAGAGGGTTTAAACACCCCATTGCCTTGGACAAATGTTATTTCAAACAGAAAGTTCGGATTCACCATTACCGAGTGGGGTACAGGTTCTGCTTGGGCGGACAACAGTAGAGAAAACAAATTAACACCCTGGTACAATGATCCCATAGCCGATATTCCCGGTGAAATAATTTATATAAGGGATGACGAAACAGGAGAAATTTGGAGTATGACACCTAATCCCATCAGGGGTGAAAATGATTATATAATTACTCATGGCTTGGGTTATAGTAAATTCAGTCAACAGAGCCATGGCCTAAAACAAGATCTGACCTTGCTTACCCCTATGGAGGACAGAATTAAAATAAACCTGATAGAATTGGAAAATGGAGCTGTTGACAAGGAAAGAAAACTGACCTTATTCTATTACATCAGGCCCGTATTAGGTGTTACTGATGAGAAAACTGAAAACTTGTTAGAAACGAACATGGAAGAAGACATATTTACGGTTAAAAATTCAACCAATACAGAATTTAAAAATAGCACCATATTTGTAGGGACCTCGGAAAAGATAAGGTCATACACAGGGGACAGAATAGAATTCATAGGCCACATCCCTGATTATGAAAAACCTGACGGTGTAAAAAGGGAGAGACTGTCTAATACTGTAGGGCTGGGGTATAATCCCTGTGCAGTTATAGAAATAGGGGTGGATATACCCGCCAAGGAAAAAAAGGAGATAGTATTTCTATTCGGAGAAGCAAAAGACCTGCAGGAAGGCTATTCATTGATAAACAAATATAGGGATATTGACCTATCAAAAAATGCACTCAACGAAGTGAAGGAATTCTGGAATAGGGCTCTGGCTAAAGTCCGGGTAAAAACCCCTGACAATACGATGAATTATTTGATGAATTCCTGGCTGATGTACCAGAACATTGCATGCAGGGTATGGGGAAGAGCGGGATTTTATCAGGTGGGAGGAGCTTTCGGCGCAAGGGATCAGATGCAAGACGTGACAAATGCCCTCTACCATATGCCGGAGGAGGCCAAAAAACAGATAATAAGAAATTGTAAACATCAGTATGTGGAAGGTGATATTCAGCATTGGTGGCACCCCATCCATGGCAGCGAAGTCCACAAAGGCGTGAGAAGCAGATATTCGGACGACCGCTTGTGGTTGCCTCTGGGGGTAGCAAAATACATTTTAGTGACCGGAGACGATGGAATCCTGCATGAAGAAGTCCCCTTTATAGAAAGTCCGGTCCTTGGGGAAACAGAGCATGAAAGGTATGAGGTTCCATCCCTGTCGGATGAAACGGGTACAGTATATGAACATTGCATCAGAGCCATTGAAATATCCTTAAATTTCGGGGAAAGAGGTTTACCCCTTATGGGTTCAGGGGATTGGAACGACGGAATGAACAAGATTGGGTATAAGGGCAAGGGTGAATCAGTGTGGATGGGCTGGTTTCTAGGCAAAGTATTAAAGGATTTTATACCTGTCTGTGAAGGAATGGGGGATTTTGAAAGGGCAGAAAGATATAAGGGTGTTATATCTGATCTGAAGGAATCCATAGAAACTAATGCATGGGATGGGGAATGGTATAAAAGAGCCTTTTTTGATGACGGTACACCTATAGGTTCAAAAGAGAGCAGGGAATGTATTATAGACTCCCTAGCCCAATCCTGGTCGGTAATTTCCACATTGGGGGACATAGAAAGATCGAAGGTTGCTTTAAAATCTGCGGAGGATTATTTGGTGAACGAGGAGGAAGGTATAGTAGCCTTGCTCACACCGCCTTTTGATGATACTGATCTGGATCCCGGGTATATAAAATCCTATGTCCCGGGAGTGAGGGAAAATGGAGGTCAATATACCCATGCGGCTGCTTGGCTTATCAAGGCCTTTGCTATGCTGGGTGAGGGAAACAAGGCCTACAATCTATTCAGATTGATAAACCCGATAAATCATACCAGGTCTTTGATAGAATGCGCAAAATACAGAGTGGAACCCTATGCGATAGCGGCTGATGTATATACAAATCCCCAACATTTAGGTAGGGGAGGTTGGACATGGTACACAGGCTCGGCGGGATGGATGTACAGGGTGGGGCTGGAAGATATATTGGGATTTAG
>JAAZJW010000316.1 GCA_012800145.1 Clostridiales bacterium
CCTCGTTGACAGTGACCCCCACATTGGGCATTATGCGGATTATTTTAGTCGGTTGTTTAAAATGCAGGGCTATATCACCTATTGTAACCCCTGCCATCATTGATATAATTAATTTTCTATTATTTATGTGGGATTTAATTTCCTTCAGCACCGTTTGATATACATTGGGTTTGATGGCCAAAAATATAATATCGCATCTTTTAACCAATTCAACGTTGCCTTTACATGGATTAATGTTGTGTTCACTGCACAAATTTTCTACTTTCTCCTCAGTTATATCGGCGACATATATTTTATCTTTTATGTTTTCGAAACTGTTTACCAGACCATTGATTATGGTAGAGGCCATATTTCCCGCACCGATAAATCCTATTTTTTTATCCATTTGTTGCATCCCCCCTTTTTTAACAATAGTTTAGCGATGGTTTAACAGTAGACCCTATTACGGGTGGACAATTTTGTCCACCCTCGGGCGAGCAAGACTCGCCCCTACATCTCACTTCCCACATCTCACATCCCACATCTCACTTCCCACATCTCACTTCCCACATCTCACATCCCACATCCCACTTCCCGCATCTCATATCTCACTTCCCACATCCCATTTCCCGCATCTCACATCTCACATCCCAAACCTCACTTCTCATTCCCCAAAAATATAGTCGCTTTAGTCTCATTATTACATAATTTCATCAAAATATTCTCTGTTTTTCCGTTGGCCAATATCATGGGAATGCCATAATTATTTACAATTTTTGCAGCTTCTATTTTTGTTGCAATTCCACCTGTTCCAAAGGTATTACATTCCCCGATTTCAATCTCTTTTAATATACTGTCTATATCTTCTATTTTCTCTAAAAGTTTCGCATCCTCATAACATTTGGGGTTTTTATCATAAACGCCGTCTATATCACTTAAGAGTATCAACAAATCAGCATTCCATAAACTTGCAGAATAGGCTGACAATGTATCATTGTCTCCTATCTTAATCTGTTCAACGCTTACCGTATCGTTTTCATTTATGATGGGTATTATCCCCTCATCAACCAATGTAAACAACGTGTTCCTTATATTTAACGTTCTTATTTCGTCATAGAAGTCTTCCCTTGTTAAAAGGAGCTGCCCGATATAAATTCCGTGTTTGCTAAAATGGTTGCTATAAGCAGCCATAAGTTCCACTTGTCCAATCGCACATAAAGCCTGTTTATAATTCATATCTTCTTTTCTGGACCATTTGTTGGTCCTGCTGATACCGGCAATCATGGCACCGGAAGTGACAATCGCTATCTGTTTCCCCTTTTCAATCAGGAAAGATATCTGCTCGCACAACTGTTCTATAAAATCATGATTGATGGTACCGTCCTCATTAGAGAGTATATTACTACCTATTTTAATCACAATTTTTCTGCTTTTTTTCATTGTCCCCGACAGCATTTTTACACCCCTACTCCCTAATTTGTCCTTCCCCTACTATAGTATATTTTATTGTGACCAGTTCATTTATTCCCATCGGTCCCCTGGCATGGATTTTCTGGGTACTGATCCCCATCTCGCCACCGAAACCAAACTCCCCGCCATCCGTAAATCGGGTCGATGCATTTACATATACCGCTGCAGCATCAACGCTTCTTAAAAAGTAATTTGCATTAGTGAAATTCTCTGTAACAATAGCCTCGGAATGTCCGGTTCCGTATTTTTGTATATGGTCAACCGCTTCTTCAACACTAGAAACAATCCTAATTGCAAGAATGTTGTCTAAATACTCCTCAGCCCAATCATCATCCGTGGCTTCTTTTATATCTATTATCTTTCTTGTTTCGGGGCATCCCCTTAAATCAACCTTATTCTTCAATGCGTCATATAGTCTTGGCAAAATATCTCCTGCCATGTTTTCATGGATTAACACTGTTTCACAAGCGTTACAAACACCTGGTCTCTGCACTTTTGCATTTATCACTATATCGACAGCATCCTCCAACTTGGCTGTATCATCCACATAGGTATGGCAGTTACCTGCTCCGGTTTCGATAGTGGGAACCGTAGCATTGTCTACCACGAAACGAATTAACTCGGGACCTCCCCTCGGGATTATCACATCTATATATTCATTGGCCGTTAACATTTCCCTTACCAGATCC
>JAAZJW010000317.1 GCA_012800145.1 Clostridiales bacterium
AGTATACATCCCCATGTATTTCTTGTCAACTTTTCAAATATAACCGGAAAATCATTTATGGCCTCTTAAAATATCATAGCATAAATATCCGTTTAAATAAATACCCTTTAAGAAACACGGGGGGACGGTGCTATTGTGTTATAATCCTCCGGCCATTTCGGCGCCCCCGTATTATACCATGACATTATATGATAAAATGAAGAACACAAAAGCACCGTCCCCTTGTGTTTTGGTATCTGAGCGAAGCGAAGAATCTCGCATTTTCAATACATAAGAGATTCTTCATTTCACTTCGTTACATTCAGAATGACACGATTCGGAATTTTTTCAGCAGTCTCGGACAGGCCCCGATGGCCATCGTAGTAAACAATCCGTTTATTTAAACACCAACAACAATTCCTTTTTAGATAAAAACCCTACCTTTGTTTTTAGTATTATTGAGTAGTTTTAACAATAAAATTTAATATCATCTACTTTAAAATGTTCCTTCCATTCTCGGCATATTAAAAAATACTGTGCCGCTATAACTTCCAAAATACTATTCAATTCTTTAGTTGGTATTTTACTCGAATTATTAACTAAAATACAACCACCTGATGCAGTCAGCCAGACCTTAGTGGCATTCGGACTTGGTTTGCCTTTATTAACATGAACATGAACTGGTTCAAAGTTTTCATTTGACCAAAAATAAACTAAATATCCTCCTATTCTAAAAAAACTAGGCAATTTGAATACCCCCAGCTGATGCATATTTATATAGCAAATGAGCATTATGCCTAAGAATTTCATTAAATTTTTGGATTTCTTCATCGGTAAAACCTTCTACTTTAATCCAGGTGTAACTAGGTAAAATACATCTTGCTATATCAAAACCTTCCTCTGTTGGACGTTCAAAATGAACCTCTACCTGTTGTATATTATCTTCTTCAATTATATGAGAATGAGTTATTTCTGTTTCATCTGCTAGGATTATATATGGATACATCATATAAAAAACCTCCCGTAATATTATGTTTCTTTATAATCATTTTATCATATGCAAATAAAAATAAACATTAACTCGCATCAAGCATCTTTCTATGATTCCCATTTTATTATATAAAACATCTTTAGCCATAGATTTTCCCATCCCCTTCAATCGCATCTAACACAACCTGCCTCTCTTCATTTAGTTTAGCATAGTCCTTAAAAACCCTGATGCTATAATTCGCCATCAATGTTTTATCTTTACAATATAATTCTTCCCTGTTTCCGACAATCTAAGCGGCGAACAGCGTGTCTATTTCTTTAATAATATTTCCATTCTTTACATAACCAGCCATATACTTATTTTAACATGTCCTTGAAAAACATACTAACCGAAAAAGATAAAAGAATCATCTCGAAGCAATGGGAACGTCTGCCGGTTCTTCACCCTTTCGACACCTATGGCGCTACCCTTTCGTTAGATACAAAAATATAGGTATTTCCCCGTTCTTGCAATGTAAGTATTATTTCCCCCTCATTCGTAAACGAATCATCATAAAAAAGACGAATGGTATCACCTTCCCGCTTTCCGCCGGAAAATAAAATCTGCATACGATAATTTGTGTCACCGTGATAATAATAATATGCATCATATTGCTCCAAGTAAGTAAAGTTCTCTAACCCTGCCCCCTTTGTATCTGCAAGGGTCAACCCCATATATTTTGTAAGCACCTCATCCATGTTGACACGGCTGATTTTCGTACATTGACAGTCCGGCTCCATATCCCAGTTATTATATGCGATAATAGCAGCCTTTTCTGCTTCCGTAGGAGTTTCCTCAAGGCCGCTGCCACAGTAGAATAGGTTGAACAAATCGATCTTTTCAGGTACATCGTAAAGCGAACTCAAAAATTGATTCCGGATATTCATATATTCCCCGTTGAAAAATTCGTCACCGTTGAAATACTCCAACTCTTCTGCAGTCAGCGGAATTGTTTTAAGTCCCGTATTTTTATTGTCGACCCCCGCAGGAACATGGCCTGCATCAATATTTTTCCCCCCGTTACCGATCGGGTTGCTCAACAACCCTATAGTCGACACTATAACTACAACAATAGCTCCCACCACAATCCAAAATTTAGGTTTTTTATAATTCAATATGTTCTTAATTCTGCCTCTTGTATTTCTTTCGCCAAATGCAACAGGCGAATTCCCTATTATTCTTTTTCCGACAGATAATGCTAATAGGGAATTAGAATAATCCTTCTTTATTTTATGACCCATTTCTCTCATTACCGATTCGTCACAAGATAATTCCATATCCCTGCCCATTA
>JAAZJW010000318.1 GCA_012800145.1 Clostridiales bacterium
AACAGACTGCAACAGGTTAATCAGAATTTGAAAAATAAGGCGGAGAAAAATGGAATCCTTGCTTATAATTTAATAAAATAGGGGGTGATTTTATTTTATGAGGGAAACAGAAAAAATTATGGGCATATCTATCGATAGGGTAAATATGGAAGAGGCCTATAACCGATTTAAAATGTTTATGGGAAAAAACAAATTGCATACAATATATACCCCCAATACTGAAATTATAATGATGGCACAACATGATTATGAATTAAAGGAAATACTGAACACAGGGGATTTAGTCATTCCTGACGGCATTGGCCTTGTATATGCGTCAAAAATATTAGGAAAACAATTAAAGGAAAGGGTAACAGGAGTTGATTTGATGACACGAATCCTCCAATATTGCAACAAAGAAGAACGTTCAATATTTATACTAGGCGGCAAACCGGGTATTGCTGAATTAGCAACAAAGAACATAACTAAAGTATTTCCACAAATAGAAATAAAGGGCGTGAGGGATGGTTATTTTAAAGAAGAGGAGGAACAATGTATTATAGATACAATTAATACTTTGGAACCGGATGTTTTATTTGTGGCTCTGGGAGTGCCCAGGCAGGAAAAATGGATTAATAAACATCATCTGAAAGTTAGGGTAGCAATGGGAGTGGGTGGCAGTATAGATATTTGGGCAGGAACTGTCAAAAGGGCTCCTATTTTTTTTCAAAGGTTGGGGCTGGAATGGTTATATCGATTGTTTAAAGAACCCTGGAGATATAGGAGGATGGCAGTGTTACCGAAATTTTTGATAAACGTAATAATAAACAAAAACAGACAAAGGGATTAATTAAATTCATTACATATGTTTGGCGAATCATTTTATTTGAGGGGTGCAGAATATGAGCGGAACAAGGTACAGCTTATTTTTTGAATATATTGGGATCACTTTAGGATGTGCTTTAATAGCTGTGGGTTTGGTTTTATTTTTAGCACCTAACACCATAGCGCCGGGGGGAGTAACAGGGCTGGCTGTTGTTATACAGGAAGCGCTTCATATACCAATAGACATAACCAACCTGGCTGTCAATATTCCCTTGTTCGTTATAGGTTTATTTATACTTGGGAGTACTTTCGGTATAAAAACAATTTATGCAACTGTTATACTTTCCGCTTTTACCAGATTATTTATCATTATATTTGGAGACAGCTATGTATTGACCGGTGATTTGTTGTTATCCTCTATTTATGGCGGTGTTATCGTGGGAGCGGGAATAGGATTTGTTTTCAGGGGTGGTGGAACAACCGGGGGCACAGACCTGGTAGGAGCCATAATTAATAAATACTTTCCCCATTTCAGTGTGGCCAAATCAATGATGGTACTGGACCTTGCAATAGTTATAATAGCAGGTATTATTGTAAAAAATATAGAGGTATCATTGTATTCCATTATGGCCCTGTACATAATGGTTCACATGGCGGACTTTGTGATAGAAGGACTGAACTATTCAAAAGCATTTTATATTATTTCCGATCATCCCGATGAAATCGGGGAAAAAATAAACTTGGAGCTGGACAGAGGGGTTACCGCATTGGAAGGAAGAGGGTTCTATACGGGGAAACAGAGGGATGTACTCTTATGTGTGATAAATCGTGCCCAGGTAGCAAAGTTAAAAAAGCTTGTATATGAAATAGATAATGATGCTTTTATAATGGTTACAACAGTACACGAAGTGCTTGGGGAAGGTTTTAAACAGATAGAAAACAAAAGGTAGGAGGAATTAAATTGGACATACAGGAATTAAAAGCGATAGCTGCCGATATTAGAAAGGATATCATTACAATGATTGCGGAATCGGGTTCGGGCCACCCCGGCGGTTCTTTATCGGCAGCTGATATTCTAACGGTATTATATTTTCATGAAATGAAAGTGGACAGCAACAATCCAAAATGGGAAGACAGAGACCGCTTTGCGTTGTCCAAGGGGCATGCCGCACCTGCTTTATATGCAATTTTAGCAAGGAAAGGTTTTTTCCCCAGGGGGGAACTGTTGAAGCTAAGGAAAATAGGATCCATGTTACAGGGGCATCCTGATATGAGGGGAACCCCGGGTATAGACATGTCCACGGGTTCTCTGGGACAAGGATTTTCAGCATCCTGTGGAATGGCAATGGCAGCAAAAATAGATAAAAAGGATTATAGAGTTTATACACTTTTGGGTGATGGGGAACTACAGGAGGGTATCGTCTGGGAAGCTGCAATGTTTGCCGCCCATTATAAACTGGACAATTTAACTGCAATTGTGGACCATAATGGGCTTCAGATAGACGGAGCTAATGAGGAGGTTCTTTCCGTAGCTCCTATAACGGAAAAATTCAAAGCTTTTGGTTGGAATGTTATTGAAACAGATGGGCACTGTATTGAGGATATAATTTCATCTATCGATAAGGCCAAACAGGTTAGGGGTAACCCCACAGCAATTGTGGCCAAAACAACAAAAGGCAAGGGAGTTTCTTTTATGGAAAATGAAGCGGATTGGCATGGAAAGGCTCCTAAAGGAGATCAGAAATTACAGGCATTAAAAGAACTTGGAGGTGAGGCATAATGGCTGAAATGATAGCTACTCGTGATGCATATGGCGAGGCGTTAATAGAACTCGGTAATGAAAATAAAAACGTTGTCGTGCTTGATGCGGATCTTTCCAAGTCGACTAAAACATTTGCCTTCGGACAGAAATTTCCTGACAGGTTTATCAATGTGGGAATTGCGGAGCAAAACCTTATAGGGGTTGCCGCCGGGTTATCTACAACGGGGAAAATACCCTTTGCCAGCACTTTTGCAATATTTGCAACCGGGCGTGCTTTTGAAATAATCAGAAATTCTGTTGGGTATCCAAAATTGAATGTAAAAATATGTGCAACTCATTCAGGAATCACGGTGGGTGAGGACGGCGCTTCACATCAAGCCATAGAAGATATTTCTTGTATGAGGACTATTCCTAACATGACAATAATCGTACCTTCCGACAGCATAGAAACAAAGGCGGCCATACATGCTATTACAAAAATGGACGGGCCTGTATATGTTAGACTGGGAAGGCCTGCGGTACCTGTAATCAATGATAAGGAATCTTATGAATTCGAAATAGGAAAAGGTGTTACCTTAAATGAAGGTAATGATGTGACTATAATAGCAACAGGATTTATGGTCAGCGAAGCCCTGGAAGCCGCCAAGGAACTGGAAACCGAAGGAATAAAGGCAAGGGTAATCAACATACATACTATTAAACCTATAGACAAAGATTTGATTATCGAGGCTGCCAAGGAAACCGGAGCCATAATAACTGCGGAAGAACACAACATTGTGGGCGGCCTGGGTTCCGCTGTTGCAGAGGTAATAGGTGAAAACTGTCCGGTACCGTTAAAACGCATAGGTATAAGGGACATTTTTGCGGAATCGGGAAAACCGGCAGAGCTTATGAAAAAATATGGATTGACAGGGGATGATATAGTAGAAGCTGCAATCAGTTTAATAGATGGAAAATAACAATGGTCTAACGATGGTTTGCAGACAAACATTACAAATTTGTTCACTCTCTTTGGTCGTGCAAATTTGATGTTTGGTTGCGTTTGACCTACCATCAATTTGTTACTCCCTCTGGTCGTACAAATTGGGTTAGGCCATAAACAATAGTTTAACGATTGGTGTCTGCAAGGGATTTAAAAACGAAATGTCATCCTGAGATTCACAATAAAAACGGTGCCCTCGAAGGAACCGAAGAATATTTCTTTTCTACCCCGAATACAAATAAACGTAAGGCCATATTTAATTTAGTAAAACATATAATCAGTATTAATTAACGTAACAGTAAAAAGGGGGGAGGGAAATCATGGGGAAAATGCCGAAATTACCGGAAATAAATTGGAAACTATTTATTACTATGATTCTAATAATTGCAATAGCTGCAGGCCTTGTTAAATTTATTCCTAAATTAGTATTTAAGAATGATAAAGAGGTGGGCTATATGGTATTGGAAGAGGAGCAGATCCCTGAGAAAATTCATGAAATATTACCCAAGTATAAGATGCTGGAAAGAGCCTTAGCCGCCAAGGTAGACAACCAGGTTTATGTAATAGTTACCCGGGGGCAGAAGCTGACGGCGGGATATGATGTGAACATTGAAAAGTTGGAACTGGTGGAGGAAGAGGAAGAAACAAGACTGATAGTCCATGCAACGTTTAAGGATCCCAAACCTAACGATGTTGTTACTCAATCAATGACACATCCATATGCGGTTATCAAAACGGAGCTGAAGGAATTGCCCGGAAGGATTGATTTGGAAGTAAAACAAAAAGAGTAAAGGTTTTTCTCCGGAGTAAGGGAATTTCCTTTACTCTTTTTTATGTTGGTGCTTTGTAATGTAAATTTAATATGGTTGCGCCCGGGTTAATATATAATAAAGATACATATAAAGGTTAAAAATGGGGGGAACACGAATGAATAAATTTAAAAGGATTACTATGTCTGCGATACTGTGTATGATAATGATAATATCCTTAGCAACTGTGAGCTTTGCCAATCAAGTAATATATGAAGAAATAGAGGATGAGGTTATTTCTAGCGGGGTTACACATAAAAATATTCTCCGTTTCGGGAAAGGCGGATGGTTAAATATAAATGCACTGTATGTGGACCTTGATGATACTTCGATAAGGTTGGAAATTGTACAAAGCCCGGAAGGGTTGTCCCACAGAGAGCCATTATCACAAATGGTTGGTAGGTACGATAATGTCATAGGTGCAATAAACGGAGATTTTTTTCATGTTACAACTCCTGCAGCCCCTACCGGTGTTGTAGTGAGAGATGGGAAATTAATTAGTAGCCCCGAGCCGGGGGGAAACAGTTTAGCCACCCTTTTTATAGGTAATAATAATCAGGCATGGGTGGATTATTGGAAATTTAACTTGTCTATTGTAACAGATAAGGGAAACACCATACATTTGGGGAATATAAATAAGTTTAGCAAAAATTATTTGGACATAGCGTTAATTGATAGAAATTGGGGCACCCATTCTCCTGGTTTTGCTGAATACTATGAAGACATTACAGAGGTAGTGGTAATAGATGATGTAGTAACGGAAGTTAGGAGAAAACAACCCTCTGTGGAAATACCGGAAGACGGATACATAATACTGGCTACCCAATTACAGGCTCCCGGTCTGTTTGACAGTCTGGAGGTGGGGGACAGATTAACAATAAAACAGGATTTGGGAAAAAGCATAGAAGATATAAAAATGGCAATAGGCGGGGGCACAGCACTGGTTAAGGATGGGAAAATAGTTTCATTCACTCAAAGTGTAAGTGGTGATCATCCAAGAACGGCCATAGGTATTACTCGGGACCGCAGTGAACTTATCCTTGTAACAATAGACGGTAGACATACCTCCTACAAAGGGGTGGATGGTAGGCAGTTGGCAGAAATGATGATTGAACTCGGAAGCTATGAAGCAATCATAATGGACGGTGGCGGTTCAACCACCATGATGAAGAGAAGTCCCGGGGATTTCGAAGCGAGGGTTATAAACCATCCTTCTGACGGTGTTGAAAGAAAAATTATCAACGGTATTGCAGTAGTGTCCACAGCACCTGCAGGCAGCTTAAGGGGAATAAAGGCCGAAATTGATAATGAAAAAATCTTTGCAGGAACCCCATATAAAATAGATGTAAAAGCATTTGATAAGAATTATAATCCGATGAAAATTAATTATTCAAAAGTTAATTTTTCGTTGAAATCGGGAGAAGGAAATTTTAGTGGTACAAATTTTATACCAACCGAGCCGGGAAAAACTGTAATAGGTGTTGAATATTTAGGAGCTGTTTCAGAAGTAATTTTGGATGTTTTACCTCCCGGTGAATCGCAGGAGGGTGCTGTTGCCAAAGACAGTCTTAATAAACCCTACGAGGTTGATGGAGAAAAAATTTTTATACATAGTGGGATTCAATTTAAAAATTATACATTGCTGGACA
>JAAZJW010000319.1 GCA_012800145.1 Clostridiales bacterium
CATGATGTGATCATCAATATCAAGGCTTATAGGTTCCAAATCTATATCCCTTTTAGGGACTGTTATGCTAACTATTCCGGATGTCGACTGGAACTCCACATCATATTTTGTAGCCACTAATCCCTTAAGTGTGAATTTTGAGGTTGTCCATCCCGTTTCTTCATACCTTATCGCCCTAAAAGGTTTTCCTTCCATATGCACCAGTAGTTTGTTGTCCCTTATCTCTGCATAAACCCCATCATGGCCTATATCCTTACGCAGGTCTATCACCACCCTTGCGGTTTTTACGTCTGATATTCCTTTTTCCGGTGCATGTTGACAAGTCCTGATGGATTTCACAGTTCTGCCTTCCACATTTATTGTTCTATCCTTAAACTTATTATGTAATGTTGCACCCCTAATGTCCACAGCTATGCGCTCAGGATCATTCAATTTGATCATCTCGTAATCGTCAAATGTATCACCTTCTATTACAACAACTTCCTTAAGATTTATGATTTCCTTCTTTATGTTATATACATGGTTTATAAAGTCTATTATGAGTTCCCCGGTCTCGCTTTCAAAAGCTATTTCATAATCAACCGAATCATCCAGCTCCGCCACAACCCTGGCTATAAACGAATCATTGGGTTTTTCCCCGGTTGGTGCCTGGAATTGTGATGCCCTGATCCTACTTACAGTTTTGCTGCCGGTTTTAATATCCAGGGTTTTGTTTATTTCAAGCCGATTTTTGTCTCTTAAATCAAATCTTGTATTATCTAAATCAATTATCAATAACCTCTTGGAATCCTTTTCCCATTCAAAATTGTTATAATCCGCCTCCCCTGACACTTTAATACGAATCTGCGGTGTGGAACCGTTCACTTTTACCTTAATGTCCGTGACCACGGCATCAAAATCCTTCCGTGGAATGTCCGGCCTTAGAACATCCGATCCGGAATTTTCCGGTGGAATCCCGGGGTTCGTCTTCGGTTTTTCAGGTGTTTTCAACGAGGCGGTTGCACTCGCAGGGTCCCAATCTATGTCAATTCCAAATTCTCCTTCAAAAAAACGGATAGGTATCATAGTCCTGCCTATAGCCCCGTCTTTATTCCTTATCGCCAGCAATTTTGCAGATATATCGTCCGGAAGCCTTTTTTCTACACCGTTGACCGTGGCATAGGGATTATCGATTGCCAAAACAATTTCTTTCTCTTCGGTTTTAATTTTTGCTTCCCGTCTGTCCCCGTCCCATTCGATTTCCGCATCCAGTTTGTCTCCCAGATATTCTATTATCATCCTCAACGGCACCAAGGTCCTTCCTTTGCCATCTAATGTATAAATTATAGGAGGTACATCCTTGGATTCTACTGTTTTACCATCTATTATAAGATTTACCACCTGATAATTTTCCCCTTTTCCATTCTCCAACAACCGAACCTTGTTCACAGGTTTGTCTGCAAAGGTAATTGTAAAGGAAACTATGAAAATTGCCAGTATTAATATACATGAAATTAACCTCTTCATTAAGTTGTCCCCCTTTTTAATATGGAGGTCCCCGCGATAGAAATAATACACCGTTTGACCATCTCACTATAGTTATACCATTATCTAAAATCCTGTGTCAACGAATCTGGGAATTTGTAACTAAGATGTAATAATTGTAGAACAATAGCTGAACAATGGTTTAGCAATAGTTTAACAATAGTTTAACAGTGGTTTAACAATGGCTTAACAATGGTTTAACAATGGTTCAAAGGCCTATGACACAGTAGGGGCATCAGAATGTGTGAAAATTGTCATTGCTATGAAATTCGTAAGGGTGGACGACAGACTGTGTGAAAAATGTCATCCTGAGCGAAGCGAAGCATCTCAAATGGCCTAAAAACGAGATTCTTCGTTACACTCAGAATTTGCATATGTTACCCATGCCACGATAAACGAAGGCATTATTTTAAAATACAGATCCTTCGCAGGTCAAACTAATCCTGCTCGTCTCAGGATGACAAAAATGTGGGGCTTTCATAGCAATGACAAAAAGCGGGAAAAGTGCTTTTTCACACAGTCTGATGACCCTGTCCACCTTGGGCAGACAGAGTCGTCTGCCCCTACCTTGGCATATAAATTTAATTAAGGTGCTACCTTATATAACTCGTCCACATCCGGGGGTAACAGTTGTTGTCTTTCTTCGCCTTTGATGATTATGCGTTCCTTATCCGTCACCCTACCGATTTCGGTTAATTCTATGTTTTCTTTTTTAAATGCTTTTACCAGTAAATCCTTTTTATTTTCGGAAATTGTCATTATCATAACACCGCTGGAGATCAGTTTCATGGGGTTGATAGAAAACACCCGGCATATTTCAACAGTTTCCTGTCTTATATTTATATTGTCCCCATATACCTCCATACCTACTTCCGAAGCTTCCGCCAGTTCCCATAGAGCTCCCAGGACACCTCCTTCGGTAACATCATGCATACTGTTAACACCTATGTTACCTGCTAACACCCCCTCCTTAACCACACTTATATCCTTGGCAAAGCCCTGGGCAGTTTTAATCACATCATAATCGACCTTATCTCTCAACTGTTCTTCCAAATCCCCTGCTATTATGGACACTCCTTCCAGTCCTGCGTGTTTAGTCATGAAAACTGCATCCCCGACTTTTGCACCTTTGGTAAGAATCAATTTGTCCTTGGGTAATTTTCCCATTGCTGTTGCACTGATTATCATCCTGTTAACACTATTAGTAATTTCTGTGTGCCCACCGATTATTTCCACATTAATAGAAGCGGCAGCCTTGTTTGCCTCCGCCATAACATAATCCAAATCCTCCTTGGTTGTGCCCGGCGGTGCCAGGGCGGTCAACATTATTCCAAGGGGTTCCGCGCCACTGGATGCTATATCGTTACAAGAAATATGTACTGCCAAACTTCCGATGTCCTTGATGGCCGCAGTAATCGGGTCTGTGCTCATTACACAAACATATTCGTCAAAATCTATGACGGCACAGTCTTCCCCTATATTCGGTCTGACCAACACCTCGGGTCTTCTATGCTTTATGTTAGAAAAAATTATCTCCTTCAATACTTCTACAGGTATCTTCCCCACTTCCATGCTATTCCTCCTGACTTGCTTACTCGCATAGAAACATTATACCACAGAACATTCTATCTTTTTTTACAAAATACTTTTTTCCACTCATCGAATTTCATTACTCTATGATCCGAAACTATGTATAATATTTCTATGTCTTCAGGTCTAACATCATGGAATATCAGCACCTCTGCGTCATAACCATCCTTTAAATCCATCCTCTTTCTTAAATTTTCCTCGAAGCTTAAGGACGTTTCCCAATATTCTTCTATCAATTTTCTGCCCTGCGTCTTCACGTATTCCCCGGCATCCCTCAGGGAATCCACTCCTTGCAAAATAAAAGGTTCGTATATCTGGTTCGCTCTATTTTCGTTTGCAATCCAGCACTTTGATGGCTCTACATCTAATGCCATTACCACACTATGGGAACAGAAACCCGGCTCCCTACGATAATTTTTTGTTGCAAATATGGCATCCTTCCTCTTCACCCAAGAAGGAATATATGCAGGTTTCATACTGTCTATAAAACAATGAAAAGCATAGTATTTATACTCATAAGTTACCTTATCGTCATGTTTAATCCCATCCGACAATATTTTTCCCAAATCGTTAACAGGTGCAATATGATACACTTTGCCGGTTTTGAAATAATCATCAAAAAACATTGTCTACTCCCTTTTTATGATTTATGCCGCGTCCCTCCCATTAAAACAGACACTACACCGAAAATATTAAAACCGAGATTTCTCGCGGGCAATGTTAATACTGTCTGTCTCGGGATGATATATGGTCGTAACCCGTTTATACCTTCTACCCCAGGATGGTATATGATTAACAATAATTACATAACATCTTAAGGTTTATTTTACACAAGATATATGTACCAGGAGGTGGTTTTGTAACTATGATCCGATGCACTAATCCCTGTTTATACGAAAAAGAAGGCAAATGTACCTTGACCCATGTAACTTCCGTATCGAATCCGCAAAAAGAGGATTGTGTGTATTTTAAAAACAAAAAGGAAGATAAAACGAGGAGGAGACCGACCTCTGGTTTTGGGTCCTGATATTTTTCTATTTTTTATGTTATGCAAACTGTTTAATAGTATACAGTTAGTCAGTTGGTCAGTTGGTCAGTTGGTCAGTTGGTCAGTTGGTCAGTTGGTCAGAAAACAGTTAGTTAGTCAGTTAGTCAGTTGGTCAGAAAACGGTTGGTCAGTTGGTCAGTTGGCCAGGAACTGGGAATCAGTTAGGGATCAGAGTTTAATTGACCAACTATCCAATTATTATAAACCCCTTACTCCCTATAATTTCGGTTTAGCGCTAAAGTTAGTGCTTTTTTCAAAGGCGCCGGCTGTTCTCAACAATGTGCTTTCGTCGAACATCTTTCCCATTAACTGCATACCTATGGGTAAACCATCATGGAAACCACAAGGAATGGATATTGCGGGAATGCCGGCCAAATTAGGAGCCACAGCGTATCTGTCTACCTTATGTTTTTCTTCCGGTGAATTGCAACCTGCACCCAGTTCAAAGGCGGTTGTAGATGTTATGGGTGCAAGTATAACATCGTATTCGGAAAATACATTATCAAAATCCTGTTTAATAATCCCCCTGATTTCTTTGGCCTTTTCATAAAAATTTCTATAATTATCACCACTCAACCAGTATGTTCCCATTATAATCCTTCTTTTGACCTCCTCACCGAGGCCCTCACCCCTTGTGTTCGAAATCAATTCATTTATATTTTCATAATTTGAAATCCCATATTCATACTCAACGCCTTCAGGTCCGGATAAATTAATACTAATTTCCGATTGGGAAATTATATAGTAAACGGCCATAGCGAATTTTGTATGGGGGAGAGATACCACGTCACAAATCGCACCCAGATCCTTAAATACCTTTACCGCTTCCAATAATGCAGTTTCAACGGGTTTACTTAAATTTTCATCAAAATATTGTTTGGCCACACCGATTTTGAGATCCTTTATTCCCCCACCGAGCATTTGCAGATAATCAACTTCTTCTTTTTTATTGGATGTTGCATCCTTGGGATCGTGCCCTGAAATAACATTCAGAATTAGGGCACAATCCCTTACGTCTTTTGTAATGGGGCCTATTTGGTCCAAGGAATTTGCTATTGGAACCAGGCCATATCTCGAAACTAATCCATACGTAGGTTTTAGTCCCACAACACCACAAAAAGAGCAGGGCTGCCTAATAGAACCACCTGTATCAGATCCAAGGGCAAAAAAACTTTCCCCGGCTGATACGGCTGCCGCCGCACCCCCACTAGAACCACCGGGTACTTTGTTTATATCCCATGGATTTCTTGTTTTCTTATAGAATGATGTTTCTGTAGATGAACCCATCCCGAATTCATCCATATTATTTTTACCCATCATAACAGCATCTTCCGTTAATAATTTTTCATATGCGGTAGCGCTGTATGGCGGTACAAAATCCTGTAACATTTTGGATGCACATGTGGTTAATATACCTTCTGTGTAGATATTATCTTTAATCGACATAGGTATTCCGCCCAACAACCCTATAGATTGACTGTTTTCTATCTTTTTATCTATTTCTTTAGCCTTTTCATACGCCATGTCTTCAGTAAGGGTTATGTGGGCCTGTATTTTGTCTTCTACATCGCTAATTCTCTTTAAGGAGTCTTCAAGCACCTCTGTTGCCTTTACCTCTTTGTTTTTTAGTTTTTCTTTTATTTGGTACATGGTCAGATTAAAAAGTCCCAATTCTATTCACCACCGGTCTGTCGATGTTATATGCTATAAAAAACTATCCTCATCATTACATAAATCATCTGATTTTCGAATAGTATTATTTTTAGCACCTTCGTTTTTTGTATGCGTCCGATCCACATCAAACTCATCCAATACTTTTAAATAATCTAAGAGACCTTTTTTGTACTGTTGTAACCTTTCTTTTTCTTCTTTACTAAGTTTGATTTTAAGAATATTGCGCATCTTTTGCCCCCCATATCCTTAGGTCTGATTCTGTGTCCTGTTCAGAAAACATAAGCCTGATAAACCCAATAAGCCGAGAACCGTTAGAAAAATTGCAAAATAAAAAGCGATTCTGGCCGCGGTATTGTAGAAAAAACTCTCCGGAAGCATTTGGACAAGAATGTCGGCATCCGGATTAAGCTTCCATAGATCATTGTCAAAAAATATAGCATGAAAGTGGGTAAAACATCCATCAGAGTTAATTTTGACTAACAATAATAATATAAACAAAAATAGCATATTTATAACAGATGTATACAACAGGGTACCGGAAATAGACCTTTTCCAATGCTGATCTTCCCCAATAAGAAACAAAGTCATAACTATAAGCGATACTAGACTTATGTCACGCAGAATTTTCCCTTTAA
>JAAZJW010000320.1 GCA_012800145.1 Clostridiales bacterium
ATTGGTGCCCGTTATTATTATAATATTGGCAATTTCCACTACCTCATGGATAGAACCTTTGTTATTTCTCGTTACCATTGGAATAGCTATAGCAATAAATATGGGAACCAATGTGTTCTTTAAGGACATTTCTTTTATAACTCAGGCTATCAGTCCAATACTGCAGTTAGCCGTATCCCTTGATTATGCAATATTTTTGTTGCATAGTTTCAGGGATTATTTAGGACAGTTTGAACCTGAAGACGCTATGAAACTCGCCATCAAACAGGCTTTGCCTGCTGTTGCTGCCAGCGCCGCTACAACCTTGGTTGGCTTTTTAGCCCTGGTGGCGATGCGATTTAAAATAGGCTCGGATTTGGGCATAAATTTGGTTAAAGGTATTCTCCTAAGTTTTATTTCGGTAATGATGTTTTTACCGGCCTTTACTCTCTTGTCCTATAAACTTGTTGAAAAAACAAAACACCGACAATTGGATCCGAAGGTAGAAGGAATAGGAAAACGGATTATAGGGATAAGAATGCCTTTTTTAATCCTAGCTTTAATAATTGTCATACCCTGTTTCCTTGCTCAGGCAAATACAGAGTTTATGTATGGAACGGGTAGTGTTGCGGAAGCATCTCGGGTTGGAAAGGATGCGGCGTTAATCGAGGATGAATTTGGCAAAGAAAATACCCTAGTATTATTGGTACCAAGGAAGGATGTGGGGAGAGAGGCGGAACTATGTAGGGAGCTTAAAACCGTTCCCCATATAAAAAATGTTTTATCTTATACATCTGCCGTAGGAGCGGAAATACCTGTCGAATTTGTTCCTGATGAGGTTGTTGATCAGTTTTATTCAGAAAACTACGCACGGCTGATTCTTTACATTGATACAAAGGATGAGGGAGAAGAAGCTTTTTGCACAGTTGAATCAATTTTTGATACAGCTGAAAAATATTATGATACTTATTATATGGCGGGTCAGAGTGCAACTTTGTATGATATGAAAAACATAGTTTCTGTTGATACTGGGCTCATAAACATAGTGGCCATTATCGGCATATTCGTTGTTTTATTGCTGACTTTTAAATCGTTGACAATACCATTGTTCCTGCTGTTTTCTATTGAAACGGCCATATGGATTAATTTGTCTTACGCTTATTTTGCTAATCAACATCTGAATTTTGTAGGATACCTGGTTATAAGCACGGTGCAATTGGGGGCAACGGTGGATTACGCCATACTTCTCACAAATCGTTATTTAGCGAACAGGGAAAAACTGCCCAAAAAAGAAGCTATGGAGGCCACAATAGACAATAATTTGGCAGTAATTCTGATCTCTGCTTCCATACTGTCAATAGCAGGATTTATACTGTCCTTTACTTCTACCAATCCTATTATTTCGGAGTTAGGAATGTTGTTGGGAAGGGGAACAGTACTATCGTTTGTTATGGTGATTTGTGTACTGCCGGCCCTACTCTTATTATTTGATAGGGTTATGCAGAAAACTACATTAAACAATAGTTTTTATGAAGGAAAAAACATATAGGGAGATGTATTTAAAAAATTGCGAAGGGGAGCATTTGTTATGAAAAAAATTTTATCGGTAATTTTAATATTAACACTGATTTTTGTAATGTCCTTAGCTCCATTTGCCGAGGAAGTTGCTTCACAAAAAGAAGAGGTGGTATATGGGATATTAGACCCGGAGGGCAGAGTAAAAAATATTTATGTGGTTAACATATTTGAGGACAGCAACATAACAGATTATGGCAATTATAAAAACGTGCGTAACATGACTACCTCTGAAAAAATCAGTCAAAAAGGTGATAAAATAAATATAAACACTTCTGCCGACAGATTATATTATGAAGGAACAATTGAAAAAAACGAATTACCTTGGAACATAAATATAGAATATAGTTTAGACGGCAAAAAGATAACAGGAACGGAACTTGCCGGCAAGAGCGGGGCTTTGGAGATAAAAATATCTGTAGACAGAAATCCTGAAATAAACAGTATGTTTTTTGATAATTATACATTACAAATAGCCTTAAGCCTTGATACAAAACTGGCTAAAAATATTAAATCCAACAACGCTACCGTAGCGGAAGTTGGCAGTAAAAAACAGCTGACATATACAATTTTGCCGGGACAGGGAGCAGACATCCTGGTTACGGCTGATGTAAAAGATTTTGAAGCCGATGCTATCACAATTAACGGCATAAGGATGAACTTGGATATGGTTATTAATGAAGAAGAATTTTCAGACCAAATTTCTCAGCTTATAAATGCCATAAAGGGGTTGGATGGCGGAGCTGAAGAACTGCTTAAAGGGGTTAGTGCCCTCTCCGACGGGATGGATGAATATGTTAAAGGATTGAGAGCCTTCAGAAATGGTTTGTCAGAATTGGGTTCAGGTGTCGGGAAATTGGACCAAGGTGCAAAAAGTATAAGTGCAGGTCTTTTGGAGTTGTCGGAAGGAAAAGGTCCTTTACTCCAGGGGGCACAGGAGATACAGGGAGCCGTTTTTAATGAGGTAAACGACAGGCTTTTCGCAATGGACTTAGGACTTCCCCCTTTGACCCCTGAGAATTATGAGCATGTTTTAAAAGATAATCTGATGTTTACCCCCATTAAAGCCCAACTCGACGGGGTGGTGCAATTTACCAACGGGCTTAAGAATTACACTGACGGTGTTACAGAACTCAGTCTGGGAGCGTCAGGTTTAGCGGGGGGAATCTCGGAGTTGAATTCTTCTATATCTGAAATTCCGAAATCGGCCAATGATTTATATAATGGCGGGGTTGAACTTAACTCAGCTATAGGAAAACTCAAAGTCGGCCTTGCGGAATATAAACAGGGCACAAATCAACTAAAAAACAGCATGTCAGATATTGATTCCGAAATAAGCAGTACTATTGACGGGATTATGGACAGTATATTAGGAAGCGGGGATGAGGTGGTATCTTTTGTATCGGATAAGAATACAAATGTGTCCTCTGTCCAATTTGTAATGAAAACAGAAGAGATAAAAAAACCCGAAATCGATGTAATCCGTGGGGAACCCGAAAAACTGAGTTTTTGGGAAAAACTATTAAATTTATTTAAATTGCGAAAATAATTCAGGTCCTGTCCCAAATTTTAATATTATATTTGAAATTTTAGCAAAAATCTGCTTTAATAGTGATATAATAAATCAGTAAAGGAAAAACAGAATAGACTGCAGAACTTGAAGGAGGAATATAAGTATGGCGACACCGGTATTAAACGCCGAAATGAGAGAAACTACAGGAAAAAATGAGGCTAAAAAAGCGAGAAGAATGGGAAAAATCCCCGGCGTGGTTTATAGCAGGGGTGTAGATACAAAAGAAATACTGTTTGATGAAAGAGAAGTGTTGGGGGTACTTTCGAAGTTTGGACAGAATGCTAAGATAAGTCTGAATCTTGAGGGTGAGAAAAATTTTGTAATCATTAAAGAGTTACAAAGGGGCATCATCGATAGGAAGTTACTGCACATAGACCTTCAAACATTGAGTGAAACAGAGAAAATCAAAATGGTAATGCCGATACGATTAGTCAATCGTGAAGATGTGGAGACATCGTCACAGTTCGTGGAAATGCTTCTAAACGAGGTAGAAATTCAAACCTTCCCCAGATACCTGCCGGACAGGGTAGAGTTAGATGCATCCAAATTAAAGGAAAAAGAATTTTTGACAATAGCTGACCTGAACGTAGGGGAAGACGAAAACATTGAAATTACGGAGGAAAAAGACAGACTCATAGCATCTCTGACCTTAGTGGAAGATATGGTAGAAGAAATAGAGGAAATAGAAGAAGAAGTAGAAGAAGAATTAGACGCAGAAGCAACAGACGAGGAAGAAGCAGAAGCAACAGAAGAGGAAACAGAGGAGGAAGCGGAAACAGAAGAATAATTATAAGGGGTACAAATATTTTATCGATGTTATCAGCAGGCCATGTTGAACTTTTACTGAAAATATTTAAACCGAGTTTAGGTTGATAAAAACGAACCATTATGAGCGGTACAAAGATCCGTACTGTATTTTTAGAATACAGAAGTTGATAATGGTTTAGTTCTCCGAGTCTTTTTACCTAAAGAACTTTGTTATATGGTGAAAAGACCGATAGGGTATAAGGGGAAAACCCTTATGCCTCCCATGTTAGGAAAGGGGACTTAATACACAAAAAAGGTGGCATATCTTATTCTTAGATATATGTCATCTTTATTGAGCCTTTTCCCATAGAAAGGGCTTATATTTTTTGCAGGATAAAGGAATTGATATACCATTAAGGCTTACGCCGAGGAGAAATTTTAACAAGACTATAGGGGGTCCTAGAAATGATGAAAATGTCCGATGGGATACTTCGGGAAACAATTGAACAAGTCAAAAGTATACTGGGGGAAGAGATGGATGACATAACGGTTGAACGTGCAGTTATGGGTTTGTTCTATACAGGTGTCAAACTCAGCAATGGGGAGGGCGGCATTTGTTTTACACCGATTAAGGATATACCCGAGGCAGTTTGTTGTCCAAGCTCAGCGAAAGAAATGCCCCTTTCAGGCAAGATATCAGGTCAAAAAGCGGAATGCTTTATTGAGGGTATGTTCAAAGGGAGTGTTTTAAGAAAGGCTCTGGGCATAGCAGTTTTGAATGCGTTGTCTGCAACCTGCTGGAATCTAAAAGGTCATAAAGGAAATTACAAAATAATATATGATGCGGATCCTGTAGATGAAAACACAACAATACTGCAACACAAAACTACAACGGTTGTAGGTGCCTTAATACCATATATTAAAATGTTAAAGGAAAACAAAAGTAAGTTTTTCATATTGGAATTGGATCCGAAAACTCTTAAGGAAGATGAATTGGACCATTTTATGCCTGTAGATAAAGCCCACGAGGCCCTGGGACAATCGGATTTAATAATCATTACAGGGACTGCAATAATTAATGATACATTAGAGGGATTGTTGTCTATGGCAAAGGAAGGTGCGGAGATTATAGTGGTAGGACCGACTGCCAGTATATTGCCTGATGCCTTTTTCAAAAGGGGTGTCAAAAAAATAGGCAGCCTTGCCGTAACAAAACCTGATGAATTACTGGACATATTAGCAGAAGCGGGCTCGGGCTATCATTTTTGCGGAAAATATGCGAGCAAAACGGTTATAGAAAAACAATAGCGTGTGGTATGTAGATGCTTAGATACACCAATATAAATTTGTTTAACATAAAACTGAATAAATAAGTAATAAAGGAGATAAGGAATCAAATTTGATATTCTTATCTCCTTTATTATAAAATAATTTTAAGGACTTTACATACCCCCTAGGGGTATGGTATACTTGAAAGCATGGAGGTGGTATTTTGGCAAATTGCTGCAATCCGAATAGGAAGGATAAAAAACCTACAGAGGCTTCGATTAAAACCCAAAAATCTATTGTAAACAGATTAAATCGAATAGAAGGGCAGATAAGGGGTATTAAAAGTATGATTGAAAAGGAAACCTATTGTGATGACATTATCAACCAAATAGAGGCTTCCAGATCCGCACTCCATTCTGTGCAGATTATACTTTTGGAAAGTCACATAAAGAATTGTGTTGTAGATCAGATACAACATGGGGATACTGATGTGATAGAGGAGATTTTAAAGACTATAAAAAGGTTGACAAAGTAGGCGTGTATCAAGGGTGTGTCAAGGGGCGTGTCAGGGGGACGTGTCAGGGGGACGTGTCAGGGGGACGTTTCGTTTGACAGACGTGTCAGGGGGACGTTTCGTTTGACACACAAATAGAACCATAAGGCATATGAATCGTTTTTCATTTTATATTGTGTGTCAAACGAAACGTCCCCTTGACACCCTCCCCTTGACACCCTTGACACAAAAATATCTGTCAGAGAGGTGAAAAATTATGAAAACTGTTACAACAACACTGAACGTGAAAGGAATGGCATGTGCTGCTTGTTCGGCTAACCTGGAACGCAACATATCCAAGGCAGAAGGGGTAATCAAGGCTGCTGTAAATCTGACTACAGAAAAATTAACTGTAGAATATGATCCGGAGCAGACAGGTGTGGAACAATTTATTGAAATAGTGGACAGATTAGGATTCAGTGTAGAACAAAAAGAACTAAAGGAAATAACCATACCTGTGGAAGGAATGAACTGAGCGTCTTGCAGCAGTGCCGTGGAACGTGCACTAAACAAACTGGAAGGTCTGCAAGATGTAAATGTAAACCTTACAACCAAAAAAGCTACCATGAAATATGACAATAACATAATTAAAATATCGGAAATAAAAAAGGCTATAGAAGATGCGGGTTATACACCGTTGGATTTGGAAATCGATGCCGGTATTGATAGAGATAAGATAGAAAAGGAAAATGAAATAAAGACACTCCGAAAAAGACTCATTATGGCTGCTATATTTGCTATACCGCTTTTTTATATTTCCATGGGGCATATGATAGGCATGCCATTGCCTGAAATTTTAGACCCGTCGCATAATCCGTTGAATTTTGCACTGGCACAGATGTTTTTAGCTATACCCATAGTACTGGCAGGGCGTAGATTCTACACAGTAGGTTATAGGGCGCTGTTCAGAAGCAGCCCTAATATGGATTCCCTGGTAGCCATAGGGACCAGTGCCGCATTTATATACGGTATCTATGCAGTTATAAAAATAATAGGTGGGGACAGTGCCATGGCTATGGAATTATATTTTGAATCTGTAGGAATTATAATAACCCTGATAATGCTGGGGAAATATTTAGAATCCGTATCTAAAGGGAAAACATCGGAGGCCATCAAAGCATTGATGGGATTACAACCCAAGGAGGCCACAATTATCCGGGACGGGGAAGAAGTTAAAATCCCTATAGAAGAGGTAGAAGTGGGGCATGTCATAGTTGTAAAGCCGGGAGAGAGGATACCGGTGGACGGTACGGTAATAGATGGCCATACCTCCGTAGATGAATCTATGTTGACGGGGGAAAGCATCCCGGTAGAAAAAAACAAAGGTGACAGGGTAACCGGTGGCAGTATAAATAAAAACGGTTCTATCAGATTTAAAACCGAAAAGGTAGGGAAAGATACTGTGTTGGCACAGATAATAAAGTTGGTAGAAGATGCCCAGGGTTCAAAAGCACCGATTGCGAGGATGGCAGATATAATTGCAGGGTACTTCGTGCCTGTGGTTATTGCAATTGCAGTTGTGTCAGGGGTATTATGGCATATCGCGGGAAAACCGGTGGAGTTTGTTTTAACCGTATTCATATCGGTGTTGATTATTGCATGTCCCTGTGCCTTGGGATTGGCTACACCTACGGCTATTATGGTCGGTACGGGCAAGGGGGCGGAATACGGGGTGCTGATTAAAGGCGGGGAAGCCTTAGAAACGGCACACAAAATTGAAACGGTCGTACTGGACAAAACAGGCACAATTACGGAGGGCACCCCCGAGGTAACAGATATAATTTCAGGACAGGGGGTAGCAGAAGATGAACTCTTAGCAATTGCGGTATCTGCGGAAAAGGGTTCGGAGCATCCGTTAGGCGAAGCTATTGTGAGGGCCGGGGAGGAAAAAGACGTAGAAATAAAAGATGTGGAACAATTTATGGCTATTCCTGGCCATGGAATAGAGGCTGTGATTGAAGATAAGAATGTACTACTTGGTAACAAAAAATTATTGACTGACAGAAATATAGAAATTACTCTTCAGGATGAATCTGATAGACTTGCTGTGGAAGGTAAAACACCTATGTATATTTCTATAGATGGCAAATTAGCAGGTATAATTGCCGTTGCGGATATCGTAAAAGAAAGTAGCAAGGACGCTATAAATTCCCTTCATAACATGGGCATAGAAGTTGTTATGATAACAGGGGACAACAAAAGGACAGCGGAGGCTATGGCCAAACAGGTTGGTATCGATGTGGTATTAGCGGAGGTTCTACCGGGGGACAAAGCAAAGGAAGTCGAAAAACTTCAGGGACAGGGTAAAAAGGTTGCAATGGTTGGTGACGGTATCAACGATGCACCGGCACTTGCCCAGGCCGATATCGGTATAGCAATAGGTTCCGGTACTGATGTTGCCATGGAATCCGCGGATATTGTGTTGATGAAAAGCGATCTTAAGGATGTTGTAACAGCCATCAAGCTGAGCAAAAGAACTATAATAAATATTAAACAAAACCTATTTTGGGCTCTAGGTTACAATTCTTTGGGGATTCCAATTGCGGCGGGAGTTTTGCATTTATTCGGCGGACCATTGTTAAATCCAATAATAGCGGCAGCCGCTATGGCTCTAAGTTCTGTTTCTGTAGTATCCAATGCATTGAGGCTGAGAAAATTTAAACCATAATGTAGCAGTATATGGAACCGGGCCCGAATCGTCTAATTGTCTCAGGCAAATAGATAATTTAGGCCCTACTTCTTATTTTTAAGGAATACACCATACTATGAGGTGTATTTATAGCGCGACGCCATTGTGTTGTCTAAGTTAAGTTGATAAAATGGATTGCAATCTGCATATCCGGTACTAAATCGCGAACTAGTTTTTGTTCCTATTTAGATATTTGGCTCTATCCTTCAAATGGTTATCATAGGTTTCATTAAATACATGTTCATCCTCTTTTGGGCTCAACACATAATATAGATAATCGTGTTTTTCCGGATATAGTGCTGCTTCTATAGATTCTTTTCCCGGTGATGCAATAGGCCCCGGAGGTAAGCCCCTTTCCGTATATGTATTAAATGGACCGGGTTTATCTAATTCTGATTGATATATTGTGGTTCTATGTTCTTTCCCTTTTCCCGTACCATATATGACCGAAGCATCGATTTGCAAGGGCATGTCCCTTTTCAGTCTGTTATGAATAACCCCGCTAATAGCGGCTCTTTCACCATTGTGTTTTGCTTCACGTTCTATTAAAGATGCTATGGTCAACACTTCATGTTTTGAAAATCTTAATTCTTCTGCCTTTTCCATATATTTTTCTGTAAACACATTATCCATTGTTTGTACAAGTTGGTTAACTATGTCTTCGGTAGTTTGATTTTCGGTAAAGTAATAGGTGTCGGGGTAGAGGTGTCCTTCCAATTTGAAAAAGAGATCCGTAGGATCAAAATCACAGTTGTTGTTAAAATATTTCTCTGTGGCCTCAATAAATTCTTCTGTA
>JAAZJW010000321.1 GCA_012800145.1 Clostridiales bacterium
GATAATATGTCGGTAAATTATATTAAGGGAAGAATAACGGGACTTTTCGGACCTAATGGTTCAGGAAAATCCACCTCCCTGAAAATCTTGGTCTCTTTAAACAAGGCAGATAGTGGCGAGGTACTTATATTCGGTAAAAAACCGTCTGTAGAAACCAGGGAAAACATATCCTATTTACCCGAAATAGACTATATATATCCATGGATGACAATCAAAGAAGCGGCGGAATTTATGAAAGGAATTTATGGAGATTGGGACGATGCAAAATATAATGATCTGATAAAATTCCTGAGGCTTGAACCGGAGATGGTTGTTAAGAAAATATCCAGGGGCATGAGGGCCAAGGTAAAACTGTTGCTCTGTTTCTCAAGAAATGCGGAAATTATGCTACTGGATGAACCTTTATCAGGCATTGATATATTGACCAGGGACAAAATTGTTGAAACCATTATAAAAGATTACAGAGTCGGGGAACAAACAATTGTGATTTCCACCCATGAAATTCAAGAAGTTGAAGGCTTGGTCGATGATGTAGTTTTTATTAATGAGGGCAGGGTTGTTCTGCAAGGAGAAGCGGAAAAGTTAAGAAATGAAAATAAATTATCCTTAGTTGGTTTAATGAAGGAGGTATGTGGGAGATGAAAATTTCCGGCGGCAAGAAACTATTTACTCTTTATAAAAAGGATTTGGCAGCATCTAAATTTGAGACCTTGTTAATTTTAGGATTTATTACGGTAGGCAATTTGTTTTTGCTTTATAAGGCCCAGACATCCTGGCCCTTGGATATGTCCATGGCGCTCAGCACATTATTTTTAGGTTTTGTGCCCCTATTTACCTTTTTCAAGGCCTTCAATTTTATTAGAGAAGAATGGAAGGAAAATACGATTTATTTTATGATGTCATTACCGACTACAGGAAATACTATCTTTCTTTCTAAATTTTTGGCCATGTTAACCCAATTTTTTATATTAGAAATTACTGCTGTGGTGTTTATTGCTATTTTTATGTTGATGAACCCGGGAATGCAACAAGTTTGGGAAGCTATAAGAGATGTCAGTAACATGGGGCAAATAGTATGGGAGTTTAGTAAAATAGGTGTTATTGCTTCCTTATCTTTTTCTATGGTTATAATAACAGCATTCTTTAGTTCGGTTGTCGGGAAACTATTTAAAAGGTTTTCAGGTTTGATTACCTTTATTGTGTTTATAGCTATGAATGTTATATCAACTAAATCGATAACTAAAATAATCGAATTGATAAACAGGGGCGGGCTCAACCCCTATATACAAAAAGAAATGATGGTCGAAGGTACTACTGTGTTTGTGCAGGTTTTGCCTAATTCAATTTTTGTACCTACCATAATTTTAACCGCAATAGTGTCAGTATTGGTGTTTTTAGCTACCGCAACCATATATGATAGAAAAGTGGAACTCTAAAAATGGGAGGCCGCCCGTCTCCCGCAACATCAGACTGTGTGAAAAATGTCATCCTGAGCGAAGCGAAGGATCTCAAATGGC
>JAAZJW010000322.1 GCA_012800145.1 Clostridiales bacterium
GGACCTTCATAGCAATGACAAAAAGCGGGAAAAGTGCTTTTTCACACAGTCTGACAGGACCTTTGGCCAAAAAACTGGCCACAGGCTCTATCCCCATAGTTTTTTAAAAAACTGGCCACAGGCTTTATATATTATTTACTTTCATGACCCTCATGGAATTGAGTACGGCTATAAGTGCTACTCCTACATCTGCAAATACAGCTTCCCACATGGTTGCGATGCCGCCCGCACCCGATACCAGTATGATGATTTTTACGGCAATAGCAAACAAAATATTTTGCCACACAATGCGGTTTGTTCTTCCTGCTATTTTTATAGCGCTGATTAACTTCATCGGCTCATCTGTCATTAAAACAACATCCGCTGCCTCTATGGCTGCATCCGAACCCAGCCCACCCATAGCAACACCAATATCCGCCCTGGCAAGTACGGGTGCATCGTTAATACCGTCACCTACAAAAACCAACTTGCCTTTTGATGATTTTTGTTTGCTGAGCAGCTCAATTTCTTTAACTTTTTCGTCCGGCAATAATTCCGAATATACCTCGTCTATTCCTAACTGACCTGCCACTTTTTTGCCTACACCCTCATTGTCCCCCGTGAGCATTACAGTTTTATTTACACCGATGTCCTTTAACATACTGATTGTATCTTTGGAATCTTCCTTCAGCTCATCGGATATTATAATGGAACCTATAAATGTTCCTTCTACCGCCACATATATTGCGGTTCCCACAGTTTCTACCGACCTGTATATAACTCCTTCTCTGTCCATCAACTTTTTGTTTCCGGCCAGAATTTTCTTGCCTTTTACTTCCGCCCTAACACCGTGACCTGATATTTCTTCATAGTTTTCGATATCTTCTCTATTTATCTCTTTTCCATAGGCCGCTAAAATTGATGTGGCTATAGGATGATTAGAATAACCTTCTGCATAGGCAGTATATTCTAATAATTCATCTTTCGAAACACCCATATCGGTGTTTATTTCCGTAACTTTAAATACTCCCTTCGTCAGTGTACCAGTTTTATCAAATACTACAATATGAACATTGTTTAATGCTTCTAAATAATTTCCGCCCTTTATAAGGATGCCGTGTCTTGATGCACCACCAATCCCACCGAAAAATCCTAAGGGTATAGAAATTACCAATGCACAAGGACATGAAATCACAAGAAATACAAGGGCCCTGTACACCCAATCAGAGAAAACAGCACCCTCGATTATAAGCGGGGGGATAGTTGCCAAAGCAATGGCCACAAATACAACCACCGGGGTATAATATCTTGCAAATTTTGTGATGAAATTTTCCGTAAGGGCTTTTTTGCTAGCGGAATCTTCCACCAACCCTAAAATTTTGGACACCGTTGATTCTTCAAATCTCTTGGTAACTTCAATTGTTAATAAACCATCCATATTTATAAACCCGCCCAGTACAGTGTCTCCCGTTTTGACTCCCCTGGGTACGGATTCGCCTGTTAAAGCGGAGGTATTCATCATTGAATTTCCGTCTACTACAATCCCGTCTAAGGGGATTTTTTCCCCGGGCCTTGCTATAATATGGTCACCGACAGAAACATCAGCCGGGGAAACCTTTTTTTCATTTTCTCCTATTTTAAGATTCGCATAATCCGGCCTTATATCCATCAATTGTGCAATGGATTTTCTGGAACGGCCCACAGCCATATCTTGTAGGGATTCCCCAATCTGATAAAAAAGCATTACGGCTACACCCTCTGGAAATTCCCCAACAGCAAAAGCACCTATGGTCGCTATGACCATCAGAAAATTTTCATCAAAAATTCTGCCCCTCAATATATTTTTACCCGCCCTCTGCAGTACTTCACCACCTATAATTAAATAACTTGTAAGGTAGAACCTAAATCTTATATTATCAGGCATTTTAAAAATCAGAGTGGCTGCAAACAATGCTGCACCTGTACCTAATTTTATAAATATTTTCTTATCAATCTTATCTCCATAACTGTTCCTGTGGCTATGTTCACCATATTCTCCGGTCCTGTCCTTTTCTATCACAACCACCTGAGGTTCTAATCTATTGATTATATCTTTTACAGCGTTCACAACAAATTTCGTTTCGTTTTCATTATATGTTTCTATGGCTAAGGTTTTTGTCACAAAATTCATTGTAGCCAGTTTAACATTATCCAATTTGTTTACCTGTGACTCTATTTTGGAAGCACAGCTCGCACAGTCC
>JAAZJW010000323.1 GCA_012800145.1 Clostridiales bacterium
ACCCGCGAAGGATCTAAAAGCGAAATTCTTCCCCGACACCCAACTAGCAATTTAAACAAATTTATCATGTTGATTTAAATAGCAATAGTTATAAAAAAATTATGTTAGAAAACCTGAGTGTTGGGTCAGAATGACACAACTCAATCGTGCAATTAAGAATTTCTATTCCTATACTACATAGGGAAAGAAAAAAGCTGCTATAAATCCTGCCATAATCTGTCCCGCCATGGGAAAACTTGCTCCGAATACAAGTGTTCGGGACATATATCCCATTGCAAGGTATCCCAATATAGCTCCTGCAAGTCCGAATAAAAAGTATAATGTCCCGGGATATCCCAGTGCAATGGAAATTGCCATTGCCAATTTTAAGTCCCCGGCCCCTACCCCTATGGTGCCTTTCATAAGATAAACTATGGCTCCCGTGCCTAGGAATAGTCCGGTTACCAACAATAACCCCAGCAATGATCCTTTGAAGGAGGATATCCCCTCTGTTATAATCCTGTACACAACACCTGTTCCGAGTAAAAATAACACAGTTTCATTCGGGATTATATGAATGTATACATCCACTATGGTACCTACCACAGCTATTGTGATAAACAAGCCTACGAATATGGCTTTTGTAAGGGACATTATGAGGTATGTTGCTATATATAGCAATATATGTACCAATATGAAGAGATTTTTTAACATCTTGGACATAATGTCGGGTTTAGGCACTTCTTTATCCAGTTTTCCACATTTATATCTAATAATTTTGTCAGATATCTTAAAGATAAATAAACCTATTAACAACCCCAAGACGGCTCCTATGATCCCCTTCAATTGCCACACTCCTTACTTGCTTAATTTGTCGGCAGTAAACTGCACAAAATTGCATTTTTAAACTTTTCATCATTGCTATAAAAATCCTATGTATTTGCCATTGCTGTGGAAATCCTACATTTTTATTATTCTGGGACGGACAGAATTAGCTTGGCCCGTGAAGGATCCAAGACAAAATAAAACACTTTCCATTCCCGGTGATAAAAACACGATAAGGGAACGAGATTAGCGCCATGTTGTTGTGACAATAATCCTGTCCCCTCGTCAATTTATTTATAACATTTTCTTTAATTTTCAAACAGTCCCAATTCCTTCTAATACTAGAAATAATCTCAGGGTCCCAAAAAAGGGCTAAATATACAGGTCTTTGGTAGTTGAACAATAAGATATTTGTTAGGACTATTAAGACAGGTTGTTGTTTTCATAGGACTAACATGGGAATACCAATTTTCGACTCAGAAAATTCGATATCGTTTTATGTTATCAAATCAATTTATTATAATGTATAATGGCGTATAATAGTGCATAATAGCGGAATTGGGCTATAACTGGCCAACAAAAATACGGGGTTAATATCACATTAATATGACATTAACCCCGCTTTTTTTATGGGACAACCCTGTTTTTTTCGGTTTTGTAGTAATCCCGGAGTCCCACCCCCGTCAAACACGGGGACGGTTCTCCTGTTTGAGTCCTTTTTTAAACCTTCACTTTATAGATCCTGTGAATGGTGAAGCCGGTGTGACAAAAGGGACGTCAGACTGTGTGAAAAATGTCATTCTGAGC
>JAAZJW010000324.1 GCA_012800145.1 Clostridiales bacterium
AGAAACCAGGGTCAAACTAATAAATTCCAGTAAAAATAATAATATGCTTGTTCTCAGCAAAAAATTATTGGAGGGGAGACTGGGAGATTTAAATTGGTGTGGGACCATTAAGTATATTTAAACAATTTAGCGACAGTTTAACGTTAACCTAGTGACAATTTAACCATTGTTTAATCACCATTTGGAAGCCATTCAATTGTTGACTATGACTAAAGGCAATAGAAAATTTGATAACAAAATCCCCCAAAGGGTTGATATGGAAAAATGTGCAGGCGAAGGTGAAAAATGAAGAATCTAGTAGTAAAGTTCCGAGGAATGTCTAATACGGACCAAAATCAACGTTGAAAATAGTAGGTATATTAATGTAACATATACAATATATAGTATAGTAGGAAAATAAAGCACAACAGGAGGGGGACTAATGGCTGTTTCTAAAATCCAAAAAAGAAATGGAGAAATTGTCAACTTTGATGGAGGTAAAATTAAAGACGCTATATTTGCTGCAGCAAAATCTGTAGGTGGTAGTAACGAGGTCAGAGCCATGGAATTGTCCAAAATGGTGACGGAGATAATAAATGAAACCTATGGTGTGGGTATTCCTTCGGTAGAGGACATACAAGATATTGTGGAAAAGGTTTTAATAGAGGAAGGACATGCTAAAACCGCAAAAGCGTACATATTGTATAGAAAGAAGCACGAAGAGATAAGGGAAGCCAGAAACTTGTTTATGGATGCGGAAAGGATGGTAGAGGAATATGTAAACCTGGAAGATTGGAGGATAAATGAAAACTCCAACATGGGTTTTTCACTACAGGGGCTAAACAATCATATTGTTGAAAGTATTACCAAGAAATATTGGTTAACCAAAATATACGACAAAGAGTCAAGAGATGCTCATATCAAAGGCGATCTGCACATACATGATCTTGGGTTATTAGCACCCTATTGTTGTGGGTGGGACTTGGAGGATTTCTTAAGAAGGGGATTTAAGGGGGCAAAAGGAAAGGTAGAATCAAGGCCCCCAAAACATCTGGAATCAGCGCTAGGACAACTGGTCAACTTATTATACACACTTCAGGGTGAGGCGGCGGGAGCCCAGGCAGTTTCGAGTATAGATACATATTTGGCACCATTTATATATTATGATAATTTAAATTACACGCAGGTAAAAAAGGCCATACAACGTTTTGTATTCAATTTAAATGTGCCGACGAGGGTAGGTTTTCAAACCCCCTTTACTAATATCACACTTGATATAACACCCCATGTGTTATTAAAAAAACAACCTGTGATTATTGGTGGAAAGTTAATGGAAAAAACATACGGGGAATTCCAAAAAGAAATGGATATGTTTAATCTTGCCTTTTGTGAAGTGATGATGGAGGGAGATGGGGCAGGCAGAGCCTTCAGTTTTCCAATTCCGACCATCAATGTTACCGATGATTTTCCATGGGATTCAGGGGTAGTCAATTCAATCATGAACATGACAAGAAAATTCGGTACACCCTATTTTGCGAACTTTCTGAATTCCGACTTATCACCCGAGGATATCAGGTCTATGTGTTGTAGGCTCAGGCTGGATAATCGTGAACTTAGAAGAAGGGGTGGAGGATTATTTGGAGCAAATCCACTTACAGGTTCTATAAATGTAGTAACATTGAATATGGCAAGGGTAGGTTATTTATCCGACTCTGTGGAGGAGTTTAAAAAAAGAGTTAGAAAGCTGATGGAAATATCCAAAGAAGTTTGCGAAACTAAAAGACATGTACTGGAAAAATACATGGATGCCGGATTATATCCTTATTCGAGGCATTATCTACAAGATGTGAAAAAGGTAACGGGAGGATATTTTAAAAATCATTTTTCTACAATCGGCATAAACGGGATGAACGAGGCGTGCATCAATTTGCTGGGAGTGGACATTACCACAGAGGAAGGCAACCAATTTGCAGTAGAAATTATGGAATTTATGAATAAAGTTATACAGATATTTCAGGAGGAAACGGGAAGTTTATGGAATCTTGAAGCGTCTCCCGCGGAGGGAGCTACATATAGATTCGCCAGGATAGATAAGAAATTGTATCCCAGAATATATACGCAAGGCAAGGATGAGCCATACTATACAAACTCTACACAGCTTCCGGTAAACCACACCACAGATGTATTTGAAGCTGTGGAATTACAAGAAAAACTACAATCTTTATACACAGGAGGCACAGTACTGCACGGGTTTATCGGTGAAGAAATCAAAGACATAGAAACCTGTAAAATGCTGATTAAAAAAGTAATGGAGAAAAGTTCTATTCCTTATTTTACTGTCAGTCCTACATTTTCAATATGTCCTGAACACGGTTATTTGGCAGGGGAGCATTTCGAATGTCCCAAATGTGGAAGTGAATCGGAAGTTTGGAGTAGGGTTGTAGGTTTCCACAGGCCTGTTCAGGTATGGAATAAAGGCAAACAAGAGGAATATAAAGATCGCGTTGAATTTCAGATAGATGCCGGTCTGGAAATATTGGTTAATGAAGCAGAGGAAAGTATAAATGCCGGATAAAGATGACATTAATATTCTGGGAATAGAAAAATCATCATTTATAGATTATCCGAATAATATTTGTACGGTAATATTTACAGGGGGTTGCAATTTTAGATGTTTATATTGCCATAACAGTTCTATTGTAGAGGGGAAGGGGGATAAGATAGGAACAGGGGAGATTATACATTTTCTAAAGGATAGGGAGAAATTTATAGACGCTTTGTGCATTTCCGGAGGAGAACCCACCATTCAAAAAGGACTATATAATTTTATTTATAAAATCAAAAAAGAAGGCTTTAACATAAAGTTGGATACTAATGGCACAAATCCCGGCCTGCTTAAAAAATTAATTGATGAAAAATTAATAGACTATATCGCCATGGATGTAAAAGCACCCCCGGACAAATATTCTTCAATAACCCAAACTCCTGTGATTTTAGAAGATATACAGGAGAGCATCGACATATTGCTGGAAAATAAAATTGGCTATGAATTCAGGACTACTATATGTAAAGAACTACTCAGTATGGAGGATATTAAAACAATAGCCAAAGGGATAAAAGGTTGTAATACATATGCACTTCAAAACTTCAAAGACGGGGAAACAATTTTAGCGGGACAAAATAAATTTACACCCTATAGCGATGAGGAATTAGAAGAGATACAAAATCAAATACAGGGTTTACTAAACAAAGTAATTATCAGATAGAATAATATTTTTGAATTTTTTAATTAACTTGCATAAGAAATGTATGGGCGGTCGAAGACCGCCCATCAATAATTAATCCGTTACACCGATATCCAGCTTCCAAAACGTAGGGGCGACAGACTGTGTGAAAAAGCACTTTTCTCGCTTTTTGTCATTGCTATGAAAGCCCCACATTTTTGTCATCCTGAGACGAACAGGATTAGCTTGACCCGCGAAGGATCTATATTTTACAATAATGCTTTC
>JAAZJW010000325.1 GCA_012800145.1 Clostridiales bacterium
GCTATTATACTTCCTGTATTACTTTTATTGCTCCTGGTACCCATAGATTTCTACAGGGTAATAAATGCCAAGATGATCCTTAAAAGTGCCGCAAGTGAGAGCATAAGCAAAATTAACTATGAAGATGTAGGTGTTGGAGGCCTGGAAGATGCAATTCTGGATATAGTTGACGAGTGTTTCGGGGACAAATTCGATATGAATGAAGTGGAAATATCATTTTTAAAAGAAGGACCTCTTGTAGATAAGGATTATATTTACTATGTATATTCTAGTGACCTCGCAGATCAAAATCCCGGTAATTTTCAAAAACAATTTGATAAAAGGTCTTCGAGTTACAAATACAGAGAAGTGGAGCTGCAGATGAGTTATAACATAAAGCCCATTACTATTTTTGGCAACATGTTTATCGGGGATTCGTTCGATGTTAAGACGCCTGTTTATAAGAGGGATATTTATATATCCGGCTATGAAAGGCCCTGATGGGGGAATGAAGAATGTATATATTTGAAAAAGTGATAGGGCTGAACAGTAAGAATGTCTATTCTAAAGAATCAGGACAAGCCATTTTAGAATTTGCGTTGATATTTCCTGTATTTTTGTTGATATTATTCGGAATAATAGATTTTGGTTGGATAGGGTATCAGAGGATGTCCTTTGAATACGGGTACATACAATCAAGTTGGTATATATCGGCCGGTGATCTAAACGATTATGATTTATTGGAGGATGTCCCGTCCGAAAACCTTTACACCGGGGCTATAGTGGCAGATCTATTGAGAGAAGGCCTGGAAAACAGTTCCCTAGGCATCATGCCTAAAAAACTCGGTGTAAAAAATGCAAGAGCAACTCTGTATAACAAAAAAGAAGAATTTAAGGTGCCGGGGCGTAATGAGCTGGGCGTTTTAAATGAGGGTTATGGAATAACCCGATACATGGATGTAAACGCATTGATTGATTATGAAATACAACCCCTCACTTTTGTGGGCAGAACATTCTTTGGGGACAATATTACCTTTAAAAAGGAATTGAACAGGACAAGGATAGTGTCCAGGCAGATCAGGACGGAGTAATAGAAGGGATGCATATGAGAGAGATGAAAAGATTTTTAAAGGATGAGGAAGGAAATGTGCTTATCATGTTTGCCGGTTCCATGATCCTGATTGCATTTTTTCTGGGTATACTCATCGACGTGAGTATGATCTACATGGATAATAACGCCATGCAAAACCTATTGCAAATTATACGGGAAGAGAGATTTACACATCAGGACACTATTCGATATTCCGATAATCCTGCAGTAGAGACATATAAGATTGCCCGGGAATCGGCTTTGGAAAATGGATTTGATGGGGAAATAAAGGTATATTTCAAAGAGGATATGCCCGAGATAGACCGAAGCTTTCGCAGTTATAAGGTCAAAATCTTGCTCAGAAAAGAAAGCCCCTTCTATTTTGGAAGGATATTCGGTTTAGATACTATTGCCCTGGGCGCAGGGCTGGACGGAGGGGAATCTTACGGGGATGGTTCCCTGGATGTAATTTGGTACCCTCCCATGAATGCTTCCGGCTATAATGGTTCCTATCTCGGGAATATGGCAGAAGCCGGATACATATACGACAGCTTCGACGATACACCACCGGGGGGTTGGTAAATTTTGAACAATAGCTGAACAATAGTTTAGCAATGGTTTAACAATGGTTTAGCAATGGTTTAACAATGGTTTAGCAATCGTTTCGTAAAGTCATCCTGAGACGGACAGAATGAACCCAGCCCGCGAAGGATCTGTATTTAAGAATAATGTTTTTGTTTGTTGTGGTAAGGGCAATACATGTAAATTCCGAGATAAACAGTGTCAATGGTACTTATGAAAAGATTTATAAGGAGGGAATTTAAGTCATGAGGAAATTTATGAGAAATACTATGTCATTTTTATCTGTACTAATGATAATTATGTTTGTTTTTACATTAAAGTCACATGCTATATTTAGAAAAAAGCTGGAACTGAAGGTGAACACTGTAATTGATAACATCGATGAACTACCGAATTCCGTTAGGAACAAAACCTTTTATTATGGTGCAAAAAGGATAACCAACATGACCAGAACGAATAATCTTGCACTATATCCAAACCAGGCTGATGCCCAATCTTTTACATGGAAACATGGGGATAGCAGAAAATTATCCTTTAATGACCCGAGCCGTTTAAGTTATAATCTGCTCTGGTTCGGATCCAATTCCAATACGGAATCAAATATAAGCCTGGAAAAAGTGGTGTGCAATTCCAACCTTAAAACCTACACCTACAATGACGGAGGTCGGGCAAAGGCCATAACTCCTTATAATTGGCTTCAAATAATTAATGATAATGTGAAAAATGCCGAAGTTACATTACACTTTAAATATAATCCTGATATAGACGAGATTCCCATGGAGGAGCCGGACATTCATCCTAGATATTCAAAAAAGGTTGATTATCTGGGCAATAAAGAATCGGAAGCCGGAAGTGCAACAGATAAGGTAAATTACTACAGGCTTTATTTGGATTTCAATCCGGGTGAGGACTGGAGGAAAAAAGACAACGAAAGGGACATTATTTTTGTTCTGGATGTGAGCACCTCTATGGAAGAAAAATTAGGCAGATCCACAAGATTTAAGGTCCTGAAAGATACTTTAAGTATGGCAATAAACAGGTTGGCTACGAATGAAAAGAACAAGATTTCAATAGTTACATTTGGAACCAGGGCCAACACACTTATAACGGGGGAAAATGATAAAGGAAAATTGCTGAAAATAGTAAACAATTTGACCCTACCCGGCGGGGACGCGGGAGGAACCAATTTTTATGAGGCTATGGAACATGCAGAACGAATTATAAACAGTGATCCAACCTCCGAAAGAGAAAAGGTAGTCTTCTTTATATCCGATGGGGAGCCCACGGCGGCACAACCCGGTGCAAACGCAATCGGATACGATTATTATTCCGAAGTTGCAACGGCATATGCTTATGAAGCGGGGAAAAATTTCAAGGGAACGGACAGTTTCTTTTCAATCTTTATAGGTGACAATACGGGCAGTGCCTCAACTCTTCAAACTTTTTCGCAAATGGTGGATGTCACTCATGAAAAATATACTGTGCAGGCCGCAGACCAGGCACAACTCGAAAATGCCATCAATCGCTTTATGGCCGGTATAGATATTACCTTTAATGACGTTACGATAACTGATAAATTGAGTAAATATGCCGACTATGCAAAGGAGCTCAAGGTACATAGAACTAGGGACAATGGTGACAGGGAAGAATTAAAACCCGGAACAGATTATAAGATATTAAGTGATGATTCGGACACAGTATCTGTCAAATTTTTGGGAGATATAAGGCCTGAAACCAATTATGAAATTTCATTCGATATAAAGGCTAGCGATGAGGCCATAATCGAATATGAGGAAACAGGAATTTATCCGCATATCGGGGATCCTGATACGGATTATGCAGGTAATACTACCAGTTCCGGAAGGAAAGGTTTTTATTCTAATGATGTTGCTGAATTGAGCTATAATTTTGGCAGTAAAGACACCATAACCAAAAAATATCCTAAGCCGGTCATCCAGATTTATGATTTTAATCCTGTCGGGGCCAAGATTGAATTTGAAAAGAACCTGGCCGGAAAGGACCTAATAGGGGATGAATTTGAGTTTATTCTGAGTGAAGTTATTGAAGATGGGGAAGTTGAAAAAACTATTCCTGTTGCCACAGCCAAAAATGATGGGGAAGGAACCATTGATTTTGGTTTTATAAAGTTCAGCAAACCGGGAAGGCACGTGTTCGAAGTAAAGGAGGTTATTCCTGAAAATAAAGAACCGGGATATACATATGACGACAGGACATTGAGAGTGATCGTGGATGTTTTAAGGCTTGAAGATAAAGATATACTGAAACCGGACGTAAGATACATTGAAGGTACCAGATTTCTCAATAGATATGCTGCCGAACCCGTATCGGTGAATTTTGAGTTGCAAAAAGAGATGATTGGAAAGGGTATTTCGGCCGGGGACTTTCAATTCAGATTATTTGACGGCAATATGAAAGAGATAGAGACGGTATATAATCAAGCAGACGGAAAAATTATATTTTCCGACATAGAGTTTTTAAAACCATCCAAATATGAATTTATAGTCAA
>JAAZJW010000326.1 GCA_012800145.1 Clostridiales bacterium
GCAATTACTCAACGAAAGATATGACAGGGTAAGAAAAATAGGGATATGGGGATAAATGGATTAATTGGTGATCTTGGATACATTTTCATCTTTTTTACAGCAAAATATAGATATATTGTGAATTGGTGTGTTATAATTAATTAGGAAGAAAACACGAATCCGCCTATTCTGCGGTGACAGAAATATGGGACTTTCACGATAATGGTGATTATAATATAATCCATTGGACAAATAAACATTGTTTCTATTGTTGCGTATAAATATCCTCAGCCTAGTACCTTCAAACAGATTCTCAAATTGAGTTGCGGATTGGGGGACAACCATATGCAATGGTATGAGGGGACAACCCTGGCTGTTTTACAAATGCTTTCGGTATTTTTGGTATTCGGCAAACTGAATAGAGAAACCAATTTAGCCGGTAAAAAATGTGTGTTTATAACATTAATCGCATTGGTTTTGATAACTGTATTTTTCATATATGAAATAAATGTCGGTTTTTTAATCAATTACATTGTAGTGTGTATTATGCTCATACTGTTGTTTGGATTACCGATTAGAAAAACGGTTATAAGATTTGCTATATCCATAATCACGATTGCGACCATTGAGTTTGTATTTGCATATATCTTATTTTGGGTTAAGGGCTTTAGGGATGTGTCGTTTAACGGTTTGTTTATGGTTGATTCCGCAGTTGTTATAACGAGTGTGCTTATAAACAGGTTTGCAGAATTCGGTGGGTTCCGTCAATATGTTTTACAACATAGAAACTATATGATAATAGTGGTAATTAACGTTACAGGTGTAATCTTGTTGCTTATGTATATGTGGAAAATTAATGAAAGTTCTATGCAGAAATATATGTTGCACATACTGATAGCTATTATTGTTTGGGAAGCGTTGAATGTATATTTTTTGTACCAATCCATAAAAATTAAACAACAGCGAAGAGCTATTGATGCTCACAAGAGGTATGCACCCTTTCTGAAAAGTATGATACATGAAATAAGACAAAAACAACATGATTTTAAAAATCATTTGAACATGCTTTATATGATAGTACAGATTGAAAACGATAGGCAAGCAAGGGAAAAAATTAAAGAATATATAGAAAAGTTGCTTGGTAGTATAGAACCTATTGATAAGTTATTAGATATCGAAGATCAGATATTGAATGCGATTATATATAGTAAAAGAGCCTTAGCGGAAAAGAAAAACATTTGTTTTGAGGTTGAAATCAAGGAAGAAGTGCCCGGATATCCGCTTGAAAGGTATGAATTTGTAGAGTTGGTGGGTAATTTGTTGGACAATGCTATTGAAGCCGCGGAGGGTAGCAATGATGGCAATTCTAAAATTATCCTAACCCTTGGGATAGATGAAGGGTTTAAAATAATAGAAACCAGGAATACAGGGACAAAGATTCAACAAAGCGATATTGATAAAATGTTTAAGAGAGGTTTTTCGACTAAAAAGGGGGAGCACAGGGGATACGGTTTATATAACATCAAAAAGATAGTAGAACATTATAACGGAACAATAGAGCTTTTCCTCGATGATGATTTTATAGTATTTAAAATACTATTTCAGGAAATTCACGATTGCCAGCATGAAAATAAGGCGATAAAAAACAGGGATATTGAGGTACCGCAACATTGATAGGGACGACAGACTGTGTGAAAAAGCACTTTTCTCGCTTTTTGTCATTGCTATGAAGGCCCCACATTTTTGTCATCCTGA
>JAAZJW010000327.1 GCA_012800145.1 Clostridiales bacterium
GAAAGCATTATTGTAAAATATAGATCCTTCGCGGGTCAAGCTAATCCTGTTCGTCTCAGGATGACAAAAATGTGGGGCTTTCATAGCAATGACAAAAAGCGGGAAAAGTGCTTTTTCACACAGTCTGCCATCCCCGTGTTTGTCTATATATATTGAATAAATTTCACTATTCGGCTATAATAATATTATATATTAAATTAGCCGGAGGGAGTAAATTCTATGTATATAAGACGCCATGGTGAAAAAACAATTCAAAACCTGGCAGAAATGTTCGGGGCTATTTTGGTTACAGGGCCCAGACAAGTAGGCAAAACAACAATGCTAAAAGAAATTACAGGGTCTATAACATATGTTACACTGGATGATCCTATTTTATTAATGACCGCAAAGGAACAAAGCAGCACATTTTTAAAGGATAATCCTCCGCCAATATTTATAGATGAAATTCAATATGCACCTAATCTATTTTCACAAATTAAAATGCATATAGACAAAAGCAAAAAGAAAGGACAGTTTTTTCTGTCAGGCTCGCAACAGTTTAAAATGATGAAGGATGTAAGCGAATCCCTTGCCGGTAGAATAGGTTTATTTACCCTTTTAGGATTGTCCCTCAGAGAGAAAAAAGGTGTTTTTCATGATAAACCTTTTTTACCTACAGATGAGTATTTTCTTGGAAGGGAAACAGACTTAACAAATATCACATACGATGAAATTTGGGAAGAAATTCATAGAGGGAGTATGCCGGAACTTTGGATAAATCAAAATTTCGATTGGCAAATATTTTATGGGTCTTATGTGAAAACCTACATAGAAAGGGACGTACGAGATTTAGCACAAGTAGGCGACGAAATGAAATTTCTACAATTTATGACTGAGGTTGCAGGTTATACAGGACAGCTTTTAAATGTGTCGTCATTAGCACGAAATGTTGGGGTAAGCCAACCCACGGCAGATAGGTGGTTGTCTATACTTATAGCTTCAGGTATTATATATTTGTTAAAACCTTATTTTAACAATATAACAAAACGAACAATTAAAACACCTAAATTATATTTTTTAGATACAGGTCTGGCAGCTTACTTGACAAGATGGAATACACCGGAAACCTTAAAAAATGGTGCAATGGCGGGAGCTTTTTTCAAAAGTTTTGTTATTTCAGAAATTATAAAAAGTTATTATAATAAAGGTATACTAGAGCCGCCACTATATTTTTATCGTGATAAAGATATGAATGAAATTGATTTGTTAATTGAAAATGATGGAATCTTACATCCTGTAGAGATAAAAAAGCATGCAGATCCAACTAAAAAAGATATATCTCAATTTAGATTAATTGATAAAATTTCATCTATAAACAGGGGTGTAGGCGGGGTAATTTGTTTATATGACAATTTACTTACACTTGGAGATAAGGACAAGATTATCCCGGTAAAATATATTTAGACAGCGATCATCATATGAAAGTCGAAGAAATTTCAAGAAAGATATTGGAACATGAAAATGCAATGTACCGGGGAATTTTCCCCCGGTATTTTAATGCCGGAATACAATTCTCGCCATGTATCATATTTTTATCAATCTACCTACGAAAACACAAAATGTTGTAAATTTTCATGAAACATATTGACAATGTATAGGATTATGTCTATAATTTAAATTGTTAACACAAGACGAAGTGATTATGTCAAAATACAACACAAATATAGGTATGCAGGGTTATTATGTGCATAAAAATTCGAGAACACTGACAACGGCACGATGTACGGAAAAGCAACAGATACAGCACCAGTCACACAAGGGAAAATAAATTTTCGGGGGATGATGAGATGGCAAGGCCTCAGAAACAGGGTCTGGATTATTTCGCTTTGGATGTAAACATGGGTGACGAAGTGGAACTTATAGAAGCTGAACATGGGATAGCAGGTTTTGCGGTCTTGATTAAAATGTTTCAAAAGATATACGGGGAAGGCTATTTCTATGAATGGAATGAAAGAAATCAATTGTTGCTCAGCAGCAGATTTTCTATTGATAGAGATAAACTCACGGGCATAGTCGATGATTGTATTAAATGGGGAATATTTGACGGTGATTTATATGAAAGACATAAAATACTAACTTCGAAAAGGATTCAACAACATTATGTAGCTGCAGTTTATAAAAGAGTCAATGTGGAAATGGCGGAAGACTATCTGCTGGTCGATGTGCATGACAGAAGCAATATAACCCTGACCAGGGTTTCTGATGACGGAAACTCAGATGCAACTGATGTTCCGGATGTCCAAAGTACACAAAGTAAAGTAAATAAAATTAAAGTAAATGAAATTAAAGTATATGAAAATAAAATATATAATACTATTTATGAAACTTATAACAACCAAAACATTGTTATCCACAAGGAACTGACTGAAAAAATCAAAAAAGCTGTGGATAAGGCACTGGGAAATGATAGCGAGGACATTATCCTTAAGGCGATAGAAAGATACGGACAGGCATTCAGGGACAAAGAATATCGATTTTGTACATATAAAATGACCTTGGACAGATTCCTTATCCAAGATAACGGCTATACAGATTGGCTGGATGAGGGCCAAAAATGGATTAATTATATGGATTTTAAGAATGGAGCCGGGAATAAGCCAAAGGAAGATCAAAAATTAAATATGAAAA
>JAAZJW010000328.1 GCA_012800145.1 Clostridiales bacterium
AATACCTAACCCCTTATCAAAATGCTCCGCAACATTTACAGCATCCTGGCCTGTCATGGAATCTACCACCAAAAGTATTTCATGGGGTTCAACTGCAAATTTTATGTCTTTGAGCTCCTCCATAAGTTCTTCATCGATATGGAGCCTACCTGCTGTATCTATCAAAACAACATCATTACCCTTATTGATACTATGGTCTATACCGGCTTTTACGATGTCAACCGGATTTTGTCTGTCTCCCATGGTAAATACAGGCGCTTCTACCTGTTCACCCACAACCTGAAGTTGCTTTATGGCTGCCGGCCTATATACATCCCCGGCAACTAGTAAAGGTCTTTTTCCCTGTTTTTTTAACATTCCTGCTAACTTGCCTATAGTTGTAGTTTTACCTGTTCCCTGAAGACCTACGAGCATTATAACGGTAGGGGGTCTGGAGGCAAAATTGATTTTACTTTGGGCTTTTCCCATCAATTCCGTTAATTCCTCATTCACTATTTTTATAACCTGCTGGGCAGGAGTTAAGCTTTCTAGGACCTCAGAACCCACCGCCCTCTCTTTAAGCTTGTTTACGAAATCTTTAACAACCTTGAAATTAACATCCGCTTCCAGAAGAGCGAGCCTTATCTCCCTCATAACGTCGTTCACATCTTTTTCTGTTAGTTTACCTTTATTTTTTAATTTTTTGAATACGTTTTGAAGTTTTTCCGCTAAATTCTCGAAAATCATAGCTACACCTCTCTCATAAGAGCCCAATCATTCAGAGACTTATACAACTCATCCTTAACATGAAAAATTCGTTTCTTCAGTTGCTCAAGATAAGGAATTGAATCCAGTTCGTTTTCTAAATCAATTATACTATCTAACATTTTTGAAATTTTTTCATTTTTAATATTCACAAGTTTTATAAAATTGAGTTTTTCTTCGTATTGATACAATAGCTTTTCCGTTCTTTTTAATACATCATAAACAGCTTGTCTGGATACATTAAATTCTTCAGCTATTTCTCCTAATGACAAATCTTGGTTATAATAGAGGTCTACTATATCCCTTTGCTTTCCAGTCAACAATTGATTATAAAAATCGTATAAAACTGAAATTTCCACCGTTTTCTCTAACATATAGGCACTTCCTATCATTCGTCTGTAAAGTAGAACTACTTTACAGGTGTAATTCTACACTAATAAAAATTGCATGTCAAGCATTTTATTCATCTTCTTCAAACATTGCTCTAACAAATGTTTGGGGATCGAATTCCTGTAGGTCTTCCATCTGTTCTCCAACCCCTATGAGCTTAACAGGAATGTTTAATTCCCTGCTTATTCCCACAACTACCCCTCCCTTTGCTGTTCCGTCTAATTTTGTCAATACAAGGCCGGTAATCTGGGTTGCTTCCTTAAATACCTTTGCCTGTTGAACGGCATTTTGTCCGGTGGTAGCATCCAAAACCAACAGGATCTCCTTAGATGCATCACTGTATTCTCGGTCAACAATCCTGGATATTTTGCCCAATTCATTCATTAGATTCTTTTTGTTATGAAGTCTACCCGCAGTATCGCATATTAATACATCGATTTCCCTTGCTTTTGCAGCATGTATAGCATCATATATGACAGCGGCGGGGTCCGCACCCTCTTGGTGTCGTATTACGTCGACACCTACCCTATCACCCCAAACTTTTAACTGGTCTATGGCAGCAGCCCGAAAAGTGTCCCCTGCAGCCAATAACACTTTTTTGCCTTTGTTTTTAAAACGGAAAGCCATTTTAGCAATAGAAGTTGTCTTCCCTACACCATTTACACCTACAACCAGAATGATCGCAGGTGAAGGATCTATATTAATTTGAGAATCCGGTAATTCCTCCAGTATTCCCCTCAATTTTTCCATAAGTAATTTCTTAATTTGGATAGGTTCCAGGACCTTCTCCTCCCTAACCTTGTCCTTTAAATCATCCACTATTTCCAATGTTGTCTGAACACCGATGTCTGCGGTAATTAGGATTTCTTCAAGTTCCTCGAACAGGTCTTCATCTATTTTTTTATATAATTTTAACAGGTTATCAACTCTGTCGACAATCCCTTTTTTGGTTTTAAAAAGCCCGTCTTTTAGCCGTTTAAACAAATTATATTTGGATCCATCCACTGCTTCCTCCACCTGTATTTCTTGTGTCTTTTCCATTTTTTCTTCGTCCGGTCCATCCTTTTTAGGGGCCTCATATTCACTTTTTTCCGGTAAACCATTCACTTTATCATTTTTTTTCGTAAATTTATCAATAAAGCCTTTAAACATCCTTTTCCTCCTCCCCTCGAACGATTGTTTAACAATTGTTTTTATGGCCTAACCTGACTTACAAAGTAAATCAATGATAGGTCAAACGCAACCAAACATCAAATTTGCACCACGGGCACCACCGTTTATATTCCTACGGAGTAAATTAAGGTTGCACGACTAAAGGGGTGAACAAATTTATAATGTTTGTCTGCGAGCGGTCGTTTAGTCGTTAGTCCAATGCTTTTTTGGCGGCATTTTGTTCCGCTTCTTTTTTGCTTTTACCCCTTCCTTTGCCCAATACTTTATTGCCAAGTATTACTTCGACCTCAAAGGTTTTATCATGGTCAGGTCCCGTTTCATTTATTACTTTGTAACTGATTTTATCATCAAATTTACTCTGCAATAACTCCTGAAGATCTGTTTTATAATCCCTAAATAAATCACCCGTACTGGCCAACTTTATACTATCTTCCAACATGTTTAAAACAAACTTGCGTGCTGTTTTAATCCCTCCGTCCAGATATAATGCTCCTATAACTGCCTCAAATGCATCTGCCAATATGGAAATTCTGTCCCTTCCCCCCGTCACTTCCTCACCTTTGCCTAACAACAGATATTTACCCAAGTTTATCGATTTAGCTTGACGAGCCAGGGACGGCTCGCACACAACATTAGCCCTCACCTTTGTTAACTCGCCTTCAGGCAAATTGTTATACTTCGAATAAATATATTCGCTGACTACGGTACTCAAAACTGAATCACCCAGGAATTCCAGCCTTTCATTATTATAGGTATGTTTATCCCTGCTTTCGTTAGAATATGAACTGTGAGTCAGCGCCTCATTTATAATATCCATTTCCTTGAACCTATGTTTTATTATGTCTTGAAATTCCTTTAGCTGTTCCAAGCGTCTTTTATCCGGTTTCATCCCATTATTACCCCCATAATTTCCCATAATAATTATAATATAATCCTATGTATTTATTTGATTTAGCCCGTAATGAACAAACAAACAACATTTAATAAAATATAAGGTGTTGTTCAATAGAACAGACAATATAAAAAGCTATATCAAATTTTCTTTATTGTACTATTATTTCATTTTAATTGCAAAAAAATTATAGGAAGAGGGCCCCCTTCCTATAACAAACACGGTCTGGAAAATTTATTCATATTTTTTGAAAATAACGGCGGCGTTATGTCCACCGAAGCCCAAAGAATTTGAGAGGGCATATTTAATATCTGTCTTTTTTGCCATATTTGGAACATAGTCCAGGTCACATTTCGGATCCGGTGTTTCATAGTTAATTGTAGGAGGTATGATTCCATTTGCAATTGCCATAACACACACAATAGCCTCTACACCCCCGGCAGCACCCAGTAGGTGGGAGGTCATCGATTTTGTTGAGCTCACACTTAATTTATATGCGTGCTCCTTAAATGTCTTCTTAATTGCCTCAGTCTCAAATTCATCGTTATAAACCGTACTTGAGCCATGTGCATTAATATAATCCATAACATCATAATTTATATCGGCATCCCTCAAGGCACATGCCATGGCCCTGGCAGCTCCCTCTCCTCCCGACGCAGGGGTGGTAATATGATATGCATCAGAGCTCCTGCCATAACCTACAAGTTCTGCATAAATATCGGCACCTCTTCTAAGAGCATGTTCCAGTTCTTCTATTAAAAGTATCCCGGCACCCTCCCCCATTACAAATCCGTCCCTATTTTTATCAAAAGGCCTACTGGCCTTCCCGGGATTACTATTATTAGTCGACATGGCTTTCATAGAGCAAAATCCCGCTATGGACAGTGGTGTAACGGAAGCCTCTGTACCTCCCGTAATCATAACATCCGCATCCCCATACTGAATCGTACGAAAAGCTTCCCCGACAGCATTTGTGGAGGATGCACATGCAGTAACAACCAGTATATTCGGGCCTTTTGCTCCCAGTACAATGGACACTTGGCCGGACGCAATGTTAGGTATCATCATGGGAACAAAAAACGGGCTGATCCTTTTCGGACCTCTTTCCATGAGTTTTTTAGCTTGATCTTCCAACGTGTTCATACCGCCCATACCTGCACCTAAAATAACACCAAAACGTTCCGCGTCTATTTTTTTTATATCTAGTTCCGCGTCCTCCACCGCCATCTGTGCGGCAGCAACCGCGAATTGAGTAAACCTATCCATTTTTTTGGCTTCCCTTTTATCGATATAATCTTCAGCATCAAAATCTTTTACTTCTGCGGCGATTTTAGTGCTAAAATCCTTTGTATCAAATTTCGTAATATAATCAATACCGGATACACCGTTCATTAATGAATTCCAAAATTTTTCCTTACCGATGCCTATGGGGGTAATACATCCCATTCCCGTTATTACTACTCTTCTTTTCATAATACCACCTCCCATATAAAATCCCGATTTAATCGGGATTTTGTACAGCTATTTGTTAGCCTCTATATAATTAACTATATCTCCAACATTTTTAAAGCTTTCAGCATCCTCGTCCGGAATTTCAATACCAAATTCGTCCTCAATGCTCATAACTATTTCAACAGCATCCAGGGAATCTGCCTCTAAATCGTCCATCAATGAAGTGGTTTCCGTAATTTCACCGGCGTCCCCCACTCCTAATTGTTCAGCAATAATTTCAGCAACTTTTTCAAATATCATATTGTTTCCTCCTTAACTTTTTATATTTATATATTTTAAAGCAGCTCACATTGCCATACCGCCGTCGACATGAATTACCTGACCGGTGATATAACCGGCTTTGCTACTGCCTAAAAACACTATTGCATTTGCAACATCCTCAGGTTTACCATACCTTTTCATAGGAATGGTTCCCACTATGCTCTTCTTAATGTCTTGGGGCAAAACCCCCGTCATGTCAGTTTCTATAAACCCGGGAGCAATTGCATTAACCGTAATATTTCTGCTTGCCACTTCCCTTGCCAAGGATTTTGTAAACCCTATGACACCGGCTTTTGATGCACAGTAATTCACCTGTCCCGGATTTCCGATAACACCCACTACTGATGATATATTTATAACCCTGCCGTATTTCTGTTTGATCATTTTCCTTATAACAGCCTTTGTGCATAGGAATATACCCTTTAGATTTATTTCTATTACTTGGTCCCAGTCCTCTTCTTTCATCCCTATGAAAAGACCGTCTTTTGTAATCCCGGCGTTGTTTACCAATATATCTATCCCGTCAAAATTTTCTTCGATTTCGCCGATCATTCTATTTACTTCTTCAGCTTTTGAAACATTTGCCCTAACCGCTAACCCCTCAACATTAAACCCTCTTATTTCCTTTATAACATCTGTTGCACCTTCTTCATCGCTTATGTAATTTATAATAACATTTGCACCCTCTTTAGCAAAAGCCAAAGCAACAGCTTTACCTATGCCCCTGGAACCCCCTGTTACTAAAACAGTTTTTCCCTTCATATCCAAATCTACACCCCCAATTTTACTTTTAATAATTGTTTAAAATCGTCCACATTTTCTACATTATAGATGTTTACTTCAGCTGCTGCAGCTCCTGCTGTTCTTTTTATAAGGGACGATAAAATTTTGCCGGGTCCGACTTCTATAAAGGTTCTTACCCCTTTATTTATCATCAACAAGACAGAATCCTCCCACAGTATGGATTTGCTTACTTGGTTAACCAAAGAAGGTATAACTTCCGAACCGAAAGATATGATTTTTGCATCTACATTTGTCACAATGGGTACTTCGGGATCATTTATATTTAATTGTTCCAGATCTTTTTGAAGTTTTTTCCCTGCGCCTTTGAGCAGACTACAATGGAAAGGAGCGCTTACCGGTAATAAAACAGCCTTTTTAGCACCGATTTCCTTTGCTTTTTTAACCGCTGCTTCTACCGCATTTACTTCACCTGAAATAACTATTTGTCCCGGGCAATTGTAATTGGCAGCCTCTACTGTCCCATGTTGTTTTGAATCTTCAATACATAATCTGACTTTTTCCCTATCCAATCCCAGAATAGCCGCCATAGTTCCCACACCAATGGGAACTTCATTTTGCATGTATCTGCCTCTTTTTTGCACTAACTTAACAGCATCCCCGAATGAAAACACATTTGACTTAACCAAGGACGCATATTCTCCAAGACTTAATCCTGCGGTTATGTCACAATCAATCCCCATTTCTTCCAATACCTTCAATATGGCGATAGAGACAGTTAATATAGATGGTTGGGTGTTTTCTGTCTTTGTTAATTCATTCTTCGGGTCCTCAAAACAAAGCCTTGTCATATCTATGTTTATTTCCTCACTCGCCTCTTCGAAAATGGTTTTTGCAACCAAGAAATTATCGTAAAAATCCTTTCCCATTCCCACATATTGAGCCCCCTGGCCCGGAAAAACAAAGGCAATTTTATTCATTTATTATACCCCCGTATAAAACTTACCTACCAGGTCAAGTTGGCTTCCGGCACCTGATATAATTTCTTCTATTATTTCCTTGCAAGATTGAATTTTGGTAACCATGCCGGCAACCTGACCGGCCATCACAGAGCCATTTTCAACATCACCGTTCACCACGGCTAATTTAAGTTTTCCTTGCCCTAACTTTTCGATTTCTTCCGCTGTGGCTCCTTCCTTTTCCAGCTTGGAAAACTGTCTTGTAAGTTTGTTTTTCAATGCTCTCACCGGATGTCCGGTGATTCTTGCCATAACCACGGCATCCCTGTCCTTTGCTCCTAATATCATGTTTTTATAGTTTTTATGTACCACGCATTCTTCCGCACAAATAAACCTTGTGCCTATTTGTACACCCTTCGCACCTAGGGACAAGGCGGCCAATAAACCCCTCCCGTCAGCAATTCCTCCGGCTGCAATGACGGGAATGTTAACCGCATCCACTACCTGGGGTACCAATGCCATTGTAGTAAGCTCACCTATATGTCCTCCTGCCTCCGTTCCTTCCACAATAACAGCATCTACCTCCAGATTCTCCATTCTTTTTGCGAGTGCAACAGAAGGTATAACCGGGATTATTTTAACTCCGACGCCTTTTAGTTTTTTAATGAACTTAGCCGGATTTCCGGCGCCTGTTGTAACCACAGACACTCTATGTTCACATACAATATCTATTATTTCCTCCACAAAAGGAGATAACAGCATAATGTTTACCCCGAAGGGTTTATCAGTAAGTTTTCTGGCCTTTATAATCTCCCCCTCAACAATCTCGGCAGGAGCGTCACCCGCGCCGATTATGCCTAATCCTCCTGCCTCGGATACGGCTGCTGCCAGTTCAGCTGTGGCTATCCGAGCCATTCCCCCTTGTATTATAGGGTATCTGATATTTAACATTTCACATATTTCGGTACTAACCATAAAATTGTCCTCCAAAAATTATTTGCACCACTTAATTATAGAAGAGCCCCAGGTTAAGCCACCACCGAATGCAACCAATATTATTACATCCCCTGCTTTAACACTACCCTTCTTTACAGCTTCATCCAACGCCACGGGAATGGACGCCACGGACATGTTACCGTAATCATTCAGATTTACATATACCTTATCCATTGCCAGATTAATTTTTTTCGCAACTGCTTCTATAATCCTTATGTTAGCCTGGTGGGGGATCATATAATCCACGTCCTCTATATTATAGCCTACATCCTTTATAATTTCCAAGGCTGATTTTGACATTGTCCTTACAGCAAATTTGAATACTTCTCTCCCGTCCATATGTATATAATGCAGATCCTTTGAGATGGTTTCTATTGACGCCGGCATTCTGGAACCCCCTGCAGGCTGTGTCAAATAATCACCCTTAGCCCCGTTGGCACCTAAACTGTTGGAAAGTATGCCGACACCTCCCTCAACCTGTTGTAATACTGCCGCTCCGGCTCCGTCACCGAACAAGACACAGGTCCTACGATCCTTCCAGTTAGTTATTTTACTCAGGGTTTCAGCACCGATTATTAATGCATTTTTATATATGCCTGTTTTGATAAATTGTTCCCCGACAGCCAGGCCATACAGGAACCCGGAACATGCAGCCTCTATGTCAAATGCCACTGCATTTTTTGCTCCGATGTTTTTCTGCACAATACAGGCAGTAGACGGAAATGCCATATCAGGTGTTACAGTGGCCACTACAATCAAATCGATATCTTTTGGTAACAAACCTGCATCATCAATAGCAATTTTGGCTGCCTCTGTGGCCAAATCCGATGTTGCGGTTTTATCGTCCGCAATTCTTCTCCTGGATATTCCGGTTCTCGTTCTAATCCATTCATCAGTTGTATCTACCATCTTTTCCAGATCAAAATTAGTCAGTTTCTTTTCGGGAAGGTAACTCCCCGTACCTGTAATTCCTACCGATAAAAATTTGCTCAATAATATCCTCTCCTAAACCGATAATTTTCCGGTTATGTTATCAAGTACATTATTTTCTATAAACTTGATTCCCTGTCTTACCGCATTTTTGATGGCCTTTGCATCAGAGCTCCCGTGAGCTTTGATCAACACTCCTTTTACTCCCAAAAATGGTGCTCCGCCATGTTCTGTATAATCAAACCGTTTTTTAAGGTCCCCTAATCCCGATTTTAGTAACAATGCACCCATTTTCCTAAAGGTATTCTTAACAAATTCTTCTTTTAGTAGTTTGAAAATGGAATCTGCTAGGCCTTCGGTAAGCTTTAATATAACATTACCTGTAAAACCGTCACATATCATAACATCTGCATACCCGCCGGGTATATCCCTGGCTTCCATGTTTCCTTTAAAATCAAAGGGACCTGTTTTGCAAAGCCTGTATGCCTCTTTTACGACTTCGTTTCCTTTTTCCTCTTCCATGCCTATATTAATGATACATACACTTGGGTTTTTTATTCCAAGTACCTCCTTGGCATAAATGCTGCCCATAATTCCAAATTCCAGGAAGTTTCTCGGTTTGCAATCCGGGTTGGCACCTCCGTCAATGAGTACTGATGCCCCCCTAACAGTTGGATATACAGGTGCAAGTGCAGGCCTATCTATTCCTTTAATCCTACCTAAAACTAAAAGCCCACCTGCCAATAGCGCTCCCGTATTTCCTGCAGATACAACAGCGTCGGCTTTTTTCTCCTTAACAAGTTCCAACGCTTTTACCATTGAAGAATCTTTCTTCTTCCTGATTGCCGACACAGGTTTATCCTCGTTGGTAATTTCTTCGTTACAATGAATTATCTCAATTTTTTCCTTTACATAATCATATTTTTCTAATTGTTTTTTTATCATGGGTTCATTTCCGGTAAGTATAATATTAGTATTATAGCTTTTAACCGCTTCCACGGCTCCCCCGACAGTAGCAACCGGGGCATTGTCTCCTCCCATTGCGTCAATAACAATTTTCATGTCTTGCCTCCTCACCTGCTTTTAATTATTACTAATATAAATTTGCCCCTGAATACCTGCACCTGATCAACATATATTTTAACATGAACAAAATGGTTGTTTCCCCTGACCCTTGTGACCTCCGCCTTGGCTACCAGCTTGTCCCCCGCACTTACAGGGCTTAAGTATTTAATGTTGGATACCCCTGTTAAGGCTACCTCCGCATCTATTACAGCCATTGCCAAGGATTCAGCCTGTGAAAAAATATGATGTCCCCTGACTATGCTGGTTTTACTGAATGCCATCTCCGATGTGGTTTCCAGAATTGATATCCCGCTGATACCCAGGTTCAAGTCCACCAGTTCCCCTACAATCTCCGCTCCGATAATGCTGCGTACCTTTTCATAATTTTTTTCTGCCACGTTTTTAATACGTTGTCTGAGTTCGGGAATTGCTAGTTCTAATCTATCCAACCTGATAGTTTGTATACTCACCTTAAAATGCTTGGATAAATCTTCGTCCGTCATAAACGGGTCTTCCTTCAATAATACTAAGAGTTTTTTTTGCCTGTTTGCCTTACTTAACCTTCCGGATTTGTTCACCTTTGTCACCTCAGTTTAGTACTTCAAACTAGTACCTGATTATAATATAAAGTATACAATTATTTTTTAAGAAAATCAAGCAATATATTCCATAGCTGCTCCGAATCTATTTTCCCAATATTATTTTTTATTATTTTTCATATAACATCACAGGTGTTTTATAATAGTATCACACATTGGTTGACAGCCCGGTTTAAATTCCCCATGGCAAATATAAAAATCGGTTTGGCTGTATTAAAAAAATTATGGGGGCAAGCCCCCCATAATTCCATCGGCATACTTAGTTTTCCTCTTTATTTTTCACTGTCTTCTCCATAACCTTTTTCCCGGCTTCTGCCTCTTCCGCTATAGTTTCTTCCTGATCCTCTGTTATTTCCTCCCCAATTTCCGCGTCTCCCGCCACACAGCTGCTACATTTCGTAGCCCTGTCCCTCTTGGGACCTTTTTCACCGATTATTCTGTAATCTACTTCCCCAACTAAATTATCTTCCATTTCCAACTCCTCAAGCCCATCTGTGTCTTCTTTTGTTTTTGGATAATAAACAATACGAATTGGCTTTTCCGGATAGGATCCCATAAAATTCGCCCTCCTTATATAAATATTTAAATAATT
>JAAZJW010000329.1 GCA_012800145.1 Clostridiales bacterium
GAAAAATTGCCCAGCATCTCAAAAAATGTGGCATGCCTAGCTGTTTTACCGATATTCTCTATATCGCCTGTACGGATACATTTTTGGCTGGTAGCTATCCTCACGCTGGGAGGTTCCTCCAACCCTGCAAAATATGACTTAAGCGGCGCCATCCCGGAATTGATTAGCAACAAACTTTTATCCTTCTGGGGCACTAAGGGGAAACTCCGCAGGATCATATGCTTTTTTGATTTAAAAAAATCTAAAAACTGTTTTCTTATTTCATTTGAACTCAACTTTTTCATAAAACACCTCTTCTTATAACCTTTAACCTTAGTTTTTTAAAAAACAAAACCCCCATCCATACAAAATATAATTGTAGGGACGAGAGTATTCTCGTGGTACCACCCTAATTATCGTTTAAAATAACGATCACTCTGGGGAAACAGTATAACGGCTTAGCCGATAACCTCTACTTAGTTTCAAGGTTATTACTCAGAGACTGCTTCGCATATATATGTGGAAATTTTTCAGCCTGGAATTTCCTCTCTTCAGTAACTTATAATATGCTACTTCTTCCCTTCATAGTTTGTAACAATATATTATAGATAATTAATTTCTATATGAATTATATAGAACATGTTGTGTTTTGTCAATGGATAATCAGTGCGGAAATCGGTGCAGATATTGATGCGGGAAGGATAATCGATGCCGGGTTCATGGGTTAAACTTCCACTATCCGTTTCAGGGTGACAAAAATAATTATCTATATCTATTTTGTGCCGTCCAGGAGTTTTATAACAAGTCCTATAAGATGTTCCCCAATAACCCTTGTTATTCCGATTACAGGCACAGTGATTAAAAGTCCGAATACCCCAAAAAATTTCCCTGCAACAATCAGTGATAAAATTATAACCACAGGATGAATTCCTACATTTTGGCCCATAATTTTTGGTGAAATAATGCCGCCCTCTATCTGATGTATAATCAGGAGCACCAGTGTCACCCACAAGACTTTCTTTACTCCCCCCGGGGACGAAAAAATTATTGCAAAAATTATTCCAACTATTGGACCAAAATAGGGAATTACATTTGTCACACCCACTACCATACCAACCGTTACCGCAAATTCCACTTTTAAGATGAGAAGGGACACTATAGTTAAAACGCTCACAAATAGGGCTACCACCAGTTGCCCCCTTATGAAGCCTGACAATACCTCATTGATGCCGTTGGCAGTACCGATTACCTCCTGCCTACAGAATCTCGGTACTGTTGAAACCAATATATTTTTAAATTTCCCGGCATCCTTCAGAAAATAAAAGGCTAGAATAGGGATTAGGATTATGTTTATAATCCCCGAAAACATAGACAACAAAAAATCTGTCAAGGTGGATATACCCTGTATTATAAATTTTTCAACCCTGTTAACATTGAGAATATCAGGCTTGAACGCCTTTTTTATCCCATCGAACTCGTCAGGCAGGTTCTGTATATTTCGATTGTATTTTTCATATATTCTATGTATATAATTATAACAACTATTTCCGATTTGCGGCAAATCATTGAGCAATTTCTTTATTTCAAACATCAATCTTGGAAATAATGTAACGGAAAGCACTGATATGGCTAACCCGATTACAAGGTACGTAATAAATATCGCCCATAATCTTTTTATACCTTTTTTTTCAATGTAGGTGACCGGGGGATCCAGAATATAGGCCAGTATAATTGCAAATATAAATGGTGACAGTATTTCATATACTAGGCCTCCCGACCTTACTATTATAATAATAAGGGTTAATAGCATGAATAGGGATAAAAAACAGATAATTTGTCGTTTCCCAACATTAATTTTTTTGTTAGGTTCTACAAATCTATTGCCAATATGTATGAGAAAGTGGATAGTCAGGGAACCTAACAAAAAAA
>JAAZJW010000330.1 GCA_012800145.1 Clostridiales bacterium
AAAAATAGTAAAGCGGGAGATTCGGATGATTACTAAAATTAAATTTAAATATATCGGTTTAACAATTTTGGTTTTGCTATCTGTTATATTTGTTTTAATATCAACTGAAAAAATAGGCCTGAGTGATGTTTACCAAAATCCATTGATTGACAGTATTGAACAGGTTGGGGAGGAGCAAACCGGTCCCGACCGGATTCAATATAGCAACTGGGATAGTGTGTTTACTACAAATTATTACCAACTAATTCCAGACAGAAAACATGGAATTATTATTCGCAGTATAGATGGCGAGGAAATATTATCCGGACTGGGTTATTTTGCTGAATATGGAAAAGTGTATAATTCCCTGGAACCGGCCTTGGAGAAAAATGAAGATACTATTTATTTGGACAAACAGCCCCCTTATCTTCAACCCGGGGATAAAATTGAAATCCGTGCGGAATCATATATTGGCAGGATGAATACTCCGCTTATTCACCGAGCCGCAGTAACCCATATAGAGGATAATGTTCTACGGTTTCAACCCACGATAAAGCGAAAGCTGGATTATGGCGTACATATCAAACAAATTGAACAGCAAATTAATAGTTTTACATCAGCTCAAATGGAATATGAGGAAAATGAAACAAAGTTAAAGCTGAAACTTACCGGAAAAACAGAAGCGGCCACAGTAGAAATAATCTTCTCTTTTGCTCAGGATTCGCCGGTTATAGATATAGATATAACTACAATTTATAATAAGGATGTGCATGTCTTCGAAGAAAGCCTTATTTTAAATTTCGAACCTGAAGTAACACAGATTTATCGTAAAAATAGACAGGTGGATACCGGCCCCTTTCAAGAGGAATATTGGCTGGATCGCCAAGGCGTTCAATTCGGAAAAGATAATGTGTCTGCATTGGTTTATCATACACCTGAAATATCTTCATTATCCTTGAGGACAAGGCAAAAACAACTGCTCGTCCATCTTGATCATGAATCGGATCACCGCTATCTTCAATCGGTAGAAACACGGGCTACGGGTTTTATACGCCATGCTGCCGAATATAATACCGAGGAACAAAGGCACAATCAATTAAGTATAATGGTAGGTCATCTACCCAATGCACTGCCGAGGTTAATGTTACAGCCCAATGGCTACCTGGCCACACATATCTGGACAGAGCATGCGGATGAAGGGATTATGGCTTCACATCGGGCCGTTTATTTTGGTTCTGAAGATATCTCTAATGCCGAAAAGGCTATAGGTGGTTTTGTCAAGCACGGCATTCCCGTAACAAAAAGTGTTTTTTATTCCAATCAGGGTTATCCCCGAAATTCACCCATTGATGTTTCCATAAAAGAGGAACCTCTATTTTTAGATTTTTTGCGGCAAATCTATACCTTGGGCTCTGAAATTACATTTCATTCAATTCAACCACGGGATAATCCATCAAAAGAATTATCCCAGGAAGCCTTGCAGTTTATGCAAGATAATTTTGATACCAAAACCTGGATTGATCATGGTCATATTGATACAACTTTTGCTTTCCAAGCATTAGATAAGTATTCATCCTGTTATATGGGGGATTTATGGAGAAAATATGGAATCAAGTATTTTTGGCATTATAGCTGTGAAGATATTACGGGAACAGAGCAGGGACGACTGAACTTGTTACAAACTAACAATGGGGATGCTGCCAGGACCCCATTATATTGGCAACACCCTACTGTAACCGAAGATTTTTACTCTTTTGCCGCGGCGGTAGTTATTGACGATAATTTTTATGTATATTCGAGGGCTAATTTAAAAGAATTAGTTGATGACTGGGGTGTATTTATAAATCATACCTATCCGGTTAGATTCTTAAAGAATCAGACCTCAACAAAATACTATACCACCGACAAACAAGGCAAACTGATTGTTAACCCCAAATTTGACCAATTATTGCAATATATGACTGTTTTGCAGCAGGATGGTAAACTTTATTTAACTACCATAGATCAGATATTGGAATATTGGATTTCTTTAAATAATATTTCATATGCATATGAAATGGATGGCTCGGTAACGCTTAC
>JAAZJW010000331.1 GCA_012800145.1 Clostridiales bacterium
ATAGATCCTTCGCGGGTCAAGCTAATCCTGTTCGTCTCAGGATGACAAAAATGTGGGGCTTTCATAGCAATGACAAAAAGCGAGAAAAGTGCTTTTTCACACAGTCTGTCGTCTGCCCCTACTATCTCAGATGACAGAAAAGTAGGAATTGTGCTTTTTCATACAGCCTGACGACCTGTGGTCGTCATTATTATTTGAGGAAATTGTAGAGGCGACCTCTGGCCGCCATTATCGTTTGAAGAAGATGTTTATCTAATTATAAATCTATAGATTCTTTGTATACCTCCCGTCTGGGAATTTTCCTGCGTTTTGCTACTTCCTTTATTGCGGATTTTTTATCTAATCCTTCTTTCATAAATAAAAGTATATGTTCTCTTATAGTAATCTGTTTTAGTTCATCCTTTTCATCCATAGCTAATTTTTCTAAATCGGCTCCCTCACACAACAATACAATTTCACCTTTGGGGGGATTCAATTTTAAATGCTCTATGAGTTCCGTTAAATTGCCTCTGATAAATTCTTCATATATTTTTGTCAGTTCCCTGGCTATTACCCCTTTGCGATTTCCCAGTATCCTGTTCATGTCTTCCAATGTGTTCATAATCCTATGGGGGGCTTCATAGAAAATCAGGGTTCTGTCTTCTTTTTTTATTGTCTCCAGCCTTTGTCTGCGTTCTTTTTTACCTTTTTCTAAAAATCCCTCAAAAGCAAATCTGGTTGTATCCAGCCCAGACCCTACAAGTGCCAGGATACCGGCCGTAGCGCCCGGCAAAACTTCAAAAGGTATTTCTTCCTCAATACACAGCTTTATTATATCTGATCCCGGATCTGATATGCCGGGCATTCCCGCATCCGACACCAAAGCAATTTCCTTACCTTCCAGTAATTTATTGATTAATATAATACCCTTTGTTCTGATGTTATGCTCATGGTAGCTGGTCAGGGGTTTTTGAATTCCGAAATGATTTAAAAGTTTCAGGGTGTGTCTGGTGTCCTCTGCCGCAATTAAATCAACATTTTTTAATGTGTTCAGTACCCTTATAGTTATGTCTTCCAGGTTCCCTATGGGTGTGGGACAGATGTAAAGTTTTCCTTTAGTCGTACTCACAAAATTCATCCTCTTCTTTTATACATGTTTTGCCATATATGCGAAAAATGTCGTCTGTGTATTCTCCTTCCCCATTGTATACGTACAGAGGGTCCAGTATTTTAAGCTCGGGTTTAGCCGATTTTACACATTCCAGTAACAAGAGGTTCGGTTTTTTATTATAGGTGGGATGTATAAATTGCAGATATTTAGGTTCCAGTTTATATTGTCTGCAATAAAACATTATATCTGTTAAGCGAATGGGTCTGTGGACCATAAAAAACCTGCCGTTATGTCTTAGGAGTCTGGACGCTGTCTTTATAACGTCCTCCAACGTACATTTTACTTCATGTTTGGATATGGCTTTTTTATCGTCCGCATTAATGAGCCCCTTTGAATGCATATATGGAGGGTTTGATGTTACCACATCATATTTGTTAACCTCTAAAAATTTTTCCGCATCTTTAAGGTCAATGCTAAGTATTTTGATTCTGTTTTCCAATCTGTTTAGTTTTATGCTTCTTTCCGCCATATCGGCTATATCTTTTTGTATCTCCAATGCCGTAAAATGGCTTGTTTTGCTTTTGCCTGCCAAAAGTATGGGGATAATTGCAGTGCCTGTGCCTAAATCCGCAACCTTTGCATTTTTCTTCAGTTTAACAAAGTTGGCTAACAGGACGGCGTCTATACCGAAACAAAACCCTTCCGGATTTTGTATGATTTTTAAATTGTTTATTTGTAGGTCGTCTATTCTTTCGTGTTCATGTACCAGGTTTTTCATTTGAGTTGCCTCTTTTCATTGTCATACGTGGAACAAAAGGGTGGGACAAGGCGGACACACGGGTCCGGCAAGCTGTGTGAAAAAGCACTCTTCCCGCTTTTTGTCATTCTGAGTGTAGCGAAGAATCTCGTTTTTAGATCATTTGAGATCCTTCGCTTCGCTCAGGATGACATTTTTCACAC
>JAAZJW010000332.1 GCA_012800145.1 Clostridiales bacterium
AATAAACAGCTTGGAATATTGGATGCTGTTTCATCACGAATCCCAAATATTAACCTGTTTGTATCTATGTATGTCCGCAAAGAAGCACTGATGTCATCTCAGATTGAAGGTACCCAAGCTACCCTGGAAGATGTTTTTGATCCCATGCTTGATGAAAATGCTAATAGGGACGTAATCGATGTAATTAATTACATCAAGGCAACGGAATTCGCTATAAAAAGACTTGAAGAATTACCTATTTGTAATCGATTAATCAGAGAAATTCACGCTGTGCTTATGGAAGGAGTACGCGGCCAGGGAAAAAGTCCCGGAGAATTCAGGCATTCTCAAAATTGGATTGGAGGGTATGGAAGTACTTTAAAAAACGCCAGATATATTCCACCTAATGTTGAAGATATGGTTCTGTCCATATCTGATCTTGAAAAATATATAAATTCCGATGATGATTTGGATATTCTGGTACGCTCCGGCCTTATTCATTATCAATTTGAAACAATACATCCTTTTCTTGATGGTAATGGCCGTGTGGGTCGCTTACTAATAACTTTATTTTTAATGGAAAAAGGATTACTAAAGAGCCCGGTATTATATATTTCCTATTTTTTAAAACGGAATCGTATTGAATATTATGACCGACTTTTAGAAGTTCGAAAAAAAGGAAATTACGAGCAGTGGGTAAAATTCTTTCTACAAGCCATATTGGAGTCTGCTGAAGATGCAATTACAACCATTGACCGGTTAGTGACACTTCGTAATAAAAATGTGGCAATTGTAAATAACATGGGTAGGGCGTCAAAAAGCACTCTTCGATTACTTGATTATATTGAAGCTAACCCGATTATTGAGATTTCCAAAACGGCAGAAGCTTTGGGCCTTGCTTTCAACACAACATCTGATGCAATAAAAAGGTTAGAGAAAGCGGGTATTCTGGTACAATCAGCCGGCCGGCAAAGATACAGGATCTATTCTTATGAAGAATACTTAAACCTCCTAAGAAAAGGAACCTAATATTGTAATACAATTGTATCTGTTTTCGATGCACATAGTTCGCTAATTAACAGTGGTTATTGGTACCTGTCTCTAATGGCCATTCTTATATTATCAAACAGGTGGCCGTTGGCCACCCATTAAATTTATGTCAATATTGAAACAAAATATAAGCGTGAATCCTGCACGCCTAATATCCTCATACCTACGACATAGACGACAGCACCTGAGCCTTTGATACAATTCCCTTCAAATTTCTATCCTCGGTAATTACCGCAATAGGATATTTGGTCTCAGCCGCCATAGAAATTATGTCGCTCAGTAGAGCATCCGGCGATGTGGTTGCTATGTCTCTTATCAGAATATCGGGAATGGTTAATTTTTCACGGCCGGCCCTGATGGCATCATCTATAGTAATGACTCCCTGTAGCCTCATTTTTTCAGCTACCACATATGCACTGGAAACACTGTTGTATTTCATCATATTTATTGCATAGTTAATGTTGTCCTTCATGCGCACTATACTGTTTGGAGTAATCATTACATTTTTAACGCTTATCACCTGGGTTTTATCAGCACCGTCTATAAATTGTTTTACATAGTCATCTGCCGGGTTTTCGCTCATCTCTTCGGGTGTAGCTGTTTGTATCAATTCCCCGTCCCGCATTATGGCCACCCTGTCACCTAGTTTAAAGGCTTCGTTTATATCATGTGTAATGAATATCACTGTTTTTTCTAACTTTCTTTGAATCGATAATAGTTCAAATTGCATGTCTTTTCTTACCAAGGGATCGAGAGCGGAAAAAGGCTCGTCCATAAGCAGGATTTCCGGATCATTTGCAAGGGCCCTTGCCAAACCGACCCTCTGTTTCATTCCCCCCGAAAGACTTGTTATTGGTTCGTGTTCCAATCCCTCCAAACCAACCATGGATATCATTTCCTTTGTTTTCATCCGACGTTCGGATTTAGGCATGCCTTTTATTTCAAGGCCATATTCCACATTACCCATGACATCTCTATGAGACATCAAACCGAAGTTCTGAAACACCATGGAAACTTTGTTTTTTCTGTAATTAGCCAATTCTTTTTTACTGAATTTACTTATATCCCTGCCTTCAAATAAAATTTGTCCCGATGTCGGTTTATTTAACATATTAAAACACCTTACCAACGTAGACTTGCCGGAACCGGACAAACCTATGATGACAAATACCTCACCTTTTGCTATATCCATAGATACATCCCAAACAGCTATTGTTACTCCGGTTTTTTTAAATATTTCATCTTTATCAGTGCCTGATTTTTTTAACCTGGTAGCTGCGCTTTTTTCCATGCCATATAGCTTGTATAGGTTTTTAACACTTAATATGTTATTGTTCTGCATTATGTTTCACCTCGCTACGTTGCGCCAGTCCCTGGGTAACTCTATCGAGAATTATAGCAATGATCACAACTGCCGTTCCGGATACCAGTCCCCTGCCTATTTCTATACGGTTAACAGCTATTAACACTTCCATGCCAAGACCGGTGGCACCGATCATGGAAGTGGTGACAACCATAGCCATAGCCATCATAATGGTTTGATTAATTCCGGCCATTATGGTAGGCAAGGCCTGCGGTATTTGCACCTTAATCAGCGATTGCAGTTTAGTTGAACCAAAGGAAATAGAGGCTTCTATTACTTCTTTGTCTATTTGTCTAATTCCGTGGTTGGTAAGCCTGATCATTGGAACAATAGCATAAATTGTGGTAGCTATTACAGCAGGAGGCTTACCTAATCCAAAGAATAAAAGGGCCGGTATCAGATATACAAATACAGGCATTGTCTGCATTGTATCCAATATAGGGCGGATTACTGTATCCATCCTGTCGTTGGAAGAAATGAGGATCCCCAAAGGGAACCCCAATATTAATGAAATGATTACCGAAGCTATAACTATGGATAAGGTTTCATTCATAAGACCCCATAGCCCCACGACCCCTATTAGAAATAAAAGAAATGCATACAAAATTCCTTTGCTGATTTTACCGCCCAGTCTCCATCCTAGTATGAACACCGCCATAACCAATAAAAACCAAGGTGTGCGGTTTAATATGAAATGTATTATATTGACAAAACTACTTAAAAATGATC
>JAAZJW010000333.1 GCA_012800145.1 Clostridiales bacterium
CTCTATTATTTATGTCTAACTACATATAAACTATTATTACAAAAAGTGATAAATTTTAAAACCTAGGGGGTTATAGTTGTGGCTAAAAAGGTTTTGCTGGTTATGATGCTTATCGTATTAATTATCAATATTGCCGCATGTGAGGTGGATACGGATAATAATGATGCCTTACAAAACGGAAACAATGATAATATTGTGGGGGAAAAAGATGATGGAAAAAATAAGGATAAAAACAATACTAAAGCAGAATACGAATTGACAGGGGAAGGCATAATTAAACCGGAATTTGCTAAAAAGATAATTGAAGGAATTTCAAATGAACTGATTGATGCAATAAGCACCAAGGATTTTGAGACGGTATCAAAATTTATCCATCCGATTAAGGGTGTAAGGTTTACTCCCTATACCTATGTTTCGTCGGATCAGGATGTTGTGTTTGATCAGGAGGGAATAAAGGGTTTCTTTAATAACCAAAATGTTTATATTTGGGGAGTTTATGATGGGGTAGGTGATGATATTTCATTAACACCGGCTCAGTATTATGAAAAATTTATTTACACGGAGGATTTCAAAAATGCTGAAGAGATAGGGTATAATAAAGTGTTAAGTATGGGTAATATGATTGAAAATCAATTCGAGGTTTATGACAATCCCATTGTGGTGGAGTATTATTTTTCAGGATTTAACCCTGATTATGCAGGATTAGATTGGAGGAGTCTGAGACTGGTGTTTGAACAGTACGAAAATGATTGGAAATTGGTTGGAATCATTCATAATCAATGGACAACATAATAAGGTCACGGTTATAGAATCTTCTACTTGTGTAATTTGAAAAAACAATAAAGGGTCTATCTATTTCATGGAGATGATTGTATGTTTTTTATTTTTGGCGTGTCATCTAAAAAAGACAAATTGGATTTTAACCAGAAAATGGTCTGTCCTAGCTGTGGCAGATATGGGCGTTATGAGGCTTTTATGGAATATAAGTACCTTAGTTTATTTTTTATACCGATCTTAAAATGGGACAAGAAATATTATATCAGAAGTAGTTGTTGCGGCAGTGTCTATTCAGTCAGCAATGATATCGGTGCTAAAATATCTGAAAATGGAAATGTGGATTTGGCGGAACGCAATTTACGATTAATAAAAAGAGGGCGTGTTTATTCTACCAAGCGATGTTCAAACTGTAATTATGAAACAAATGATGATTTTCAATATTGCCCTAAATGTGGAACCATTCTTAAGTGATTTTTTCTTGTTGTGATGAGAACGTTGCATAGAACAAAACATACAGATAATCCTTCAGATATAAAAACAGAACCTGTGGGTTGTTGTCAGGTTCTGTTTCTGCTTACTATATGTTATATAGTTTGAGTATATATAATTTAGTTTATGATTTTATAATTTCGAGCATATATAAAGGGTAACTAGAATGTTGTATCGATTTGTCTTATGGTATCCAAAAAAATTTTCAGTATCTTAGCGGTGGTTCCCCATATGAAACGGTCTTTATATTTATAAAAATAGACCGGACGTATGCCTATTTTTCGGTTATATGTTTTCTCTTTTTCTATTAGATGAAATGGGAAACCCTGAAGGGGACCTAAGTTAATTGCCATATTACACAATATGGGCTCTTGATTCAGAAGAACGTCAATTGGGACAGTGAATATGGAAGCGACCTCATCCCTGCTATATTTAATGGAATCAAATTTTATGTTGTTGAGAATTCCACAAAAGGAATATATGGTTATATGATATGGGGTTTCTGAACGGGCTATTTTGCCTATAATTTCAATATTGTTTTTACATATATTCAATTCTTCAGAGGTCTCCCGTATGGCACAATCCAAGGCATTTTCGCCTTTTTCAATTTTGCCTCCCGGAAAACATATCTCACCGGGTTGACTATTAAGGGACAACGCTCTGATTTCAAAAAGAATATGGAGCTTGTCATCTATTTTAATTATAGGAACAACAACTGCGGATTCATGAGCAGGATCCTGAATCGAGAATTGTCTATTTTTGAACACCTTTTTGATTAACGGAATATTCATTTTACATAAAGCCCCCTTAACTAGTCGATACTATATCCATTATATCATGTTATTTTTAAAATATTGATAATTAAACTATAATGGCTTTAAAATTAGCACGGTTTTAGCTTGTTTGTTCAGAACAAGACTATAATTATGTTATAATTAAGAAAATTTGTGGAGAATGTAGCTTTTTCAAATTAGAGGATTGAAAGGGTGATAATATGTATAACGATATTGAGGAGGTATTATTTACAAGGGAAGAAATCGATCAGAAAGTACAAGACCTGGGCAAACAAATATCGGAGGACTATGGTAAAAATAATGAAATAATTATGGTGGGGGTACTCAAAGGCGCCTGTGTTTTTATGGCGGATTTAATACGTCAAATAGATATGCCGGTTTGTATTGATTTTATGGCTGTTTCCAGTTATGGATATTCTACAGAAAGCTCCGGTATAGTTAGAATATTGAAGGATCTGGATTTAGAAATTGAAGGAAAGCATGTTTTGATAGTGGAAGATATTATAGATACAGGGCTTACATTAAAATATTTAACAGATAACCTAAGATCGAGAAACGTTAAGAGCCTGAAAATATGTACATTACTGGATAAACCTGAAAGAAGGAAATGTGACTTGGATATTGATTATACAGGATTTAAAATTCCGGACAAATTCGTTGTAGGTTATGGTATTGATTATGCAGAAAAATACAGGAATCTACCATACATAGCTGTTGTAAAAGGGTAGTAGTATTGAAACAACCTGTTATGTTTATACTCCCTAATTGTATAAAAATATAAATAATTATTAATACTATAATTAACTTACATTTTGGGAGGGATAATTTTGGCAGATGTAAATTTCGAAGAGATAAAAAATAGATTTATTAAAGCTGACCTAGACGAAAAAATTGAAATTTATACAACAACCACAGGTTTAACAGTTGAACAGTTTAAAGAATTATTGAGACATTATCCTTTACAGCATCTAGATAAATTGGAGAGGGCTATGGCGTAGTTAAAAAATTTGTATCATTCGTAGGCCACAGAGAGTAGTTTCTGTGGCTGTATACTTTATGTATATTCCGGGTTATATTCGACGGGGGCACCAATAAACCGGGGAAATCGTTCTTAGGGATTTAAGTGTTGAGTTGGAGTAAGTGATAGAAAAATTCAATATTAGGAGCATCAGCTGTGAAAAGAATAGATTTGTTGTTCAGGTCAATAGATAATCGAATAAAAAAACAGAAAAAAAACAGGGGGGATAGTTTACGTTTTAAAAACTATTATTTAAAAACTGAAGATGGAAATGGAGGCGTTTTTGCAAAAATATTCGATTGTTTAATAAAGGGTGCAATCATATTTTGCATATTGTTTTTGTTTTCATACCTAAGAACAGGTAGGTCATACCTGTCTATTGTTATTTCATCAATTGCTGTCAGTATATTTTATATTGTAACTATAAAGCACCAAAATTTCAGATTTCAACAATTGAAGGAAAAGAAAAGACAGTATATTGCGGGCCGGAAGGTGTATAGTGAAATTATGAACAAAACAGTAAGCGAAACGAAAGATTATATTAAAGAAATATTTACATCTGTGGGTTTTAGTCGGTTTGAATTTATGGAAAACACCCAAAATCGTATACTACTGAAAACCCTATACGGGGGCAATAGAATTATGGTGCTGTTTAATATATATAAAAATGACCTCGAAGTGGAATTAAGGGAAGTAAAAGAATTCGTTCATGTTATGGAGGACAATAATACAAAAAGAGGCATTTTCATTACCACATCGGATTTTACAAAGGACAGTTATGATTTCATAAATAAATTGAGTAAAAATTACACCTTATTGCCTATCAACAAAAAACAATTATTAAACATAATTAAAAGAAGTGGTCTTTTCCCCGGTGAGGACGAAATAGATGAAATGATCGAGAATAAAATAAGCAAGACAAGAAACAGGTTAAATGAATACAGAAAAACAATCCTATCTAAAAATAAGATTAAAGGGTATATAGTTTTGGCTTTATATTTAACGTTAACAGCATGGTATACTCCTTATATAATCTATTATATGGTTATGGCCGGTTTTATTTTGGCGTTGGCGTTTATTACTTTTATATCTAATATTGATTATGATTCCGGGACGGAAGAAGATAAGCCAACAGATTTCAAGGAGTTGCTAAATGATATATAGTCAATACATTATTTTTTAAAATAGATGCCATATATTCCAATATATTTGTTTGATTTTTAATGTAGAAACACATATAATACTATATAATATACGGAAAATTAGTGAAGGGGGAGTTGTTATGGGAAAAAAGATGCTGCCGGCCGCATTGTCAAATAGACATATTCATTTAACGGAAGAAGATATCGAAACATTGTTCGGCAAAGGTTATGATTTGACCAAACTTAGGGACTTATCGCAACCGGGGCAATATGCATGTGAAGAAAAAATAGATCTGGTTGGACCTAAGGGTACTATCAAGGGGGTCAGGGTTTTGGGCCCGCCCAGGGTGAAAACTCAGGTAGAAATTTCTTTGGCAGACGGCTTCGTTTTAGGTATTGTGCCCCCGGTAAGGGATTCGGGAGATGTTGAAGGGAGCCCGGGGGTTAAAATAGTGGGGCCAAAAGGGGAATTAGGAATTCAGGAAGGATTGATTGCCGCGGCAAGGCATATACATATCAATCCCGATGATGCGGAAGCTTTTGGCCTGGTAGACGGGCAAAGAGTAAGGGTCAGAACGTTTGGATTCAGAGCTCTTATATTTGAAAATGTTTTAATAAGAGTCGGTGATACATCTGTTCTTGAAATGCATGTCGATATAGAAGAAGGCAATGCCGCTGGGCTCAAAAACGGTGATTTGGTGGAATTAATTGTGGATTAATTCCGGGAAACAAGGGTTGGGGGCGAACAATTTTTTGTTCGCCCTCAGCTAATTATATGTTAATCTGGGGGAAACAGGAATGGACATAGCAAAATATATAGACCATACCATATTAAAACCTGAGGCAACTAAAGCCGAAGTTAGCAAGGTATGTGAAGAAGCAAAAAAATATGGTTTCTATTCTGTATGCGTGAACGGAGCAAATGTTGCATTTGCATATGAACAGTTAAAAGAGACTAACATAAAGGTAGCTGCTGTTATAGGATTTCCCTTAGGGGCTATGGCTTCGGGGGTTAAAGCCTTTGAAGCTAAAAATGCTGTATACAACGGGGCTAGGGAAATAGATATGGTAATCAATATTGGAGCTTTAAAGGAGGGAAATACAGAAGAGGTTTTAAACGATATAAAGGCTGTAGTCGATGCTGTGAAAGACCGGGCTATAGTTAAGACAATAATAGAAACCTGCTTATTGACCGAAGAGGAAAAGGTATCAGCTTGCAAGTTAGCCAAAAAAGCAGGAGCCCATTTTGTTAAGACTTCTACCGGTTTTAGCACGGGTGGTGCAACTGTGGATGATATAAAACTTATGAAGAAAACCATAGGCCCGGAAATGGGGATAAAAGCTTCAGGTGGGATAAGGGATTTTAAAACTGCTCTGGCCATGATAAAAGCGGGTGCTACAAGAATTGGTGCAAGTGCATCTGTGGATATTGTTGAACTAAAATAATAATAAATATATAGAGAATTGTGCTATATAGGGAGGTGCTTGAAATTAAAAAACCATTTAGAATTATAAGCTGTATATTCATTATTTTAATAACAATTATAGGTTCCTCTATAATATCATGTGGGGAACAATCTTTAAGTATTACAAATTGGAAAATAGAATCTAACATTTTGGAGAGTGGAGATCTCGGAATTACAGAAGATATAACATTTAATTTTAAGAGGAAATATAATGGCGTGTTCAGGGAAATAATTTTGGATGGCACTTCCGGTATCGAAGGAATAAAGGTAATAGAAAACGATAAAAATGGAATTTTGGAGTATAACAAGGTAGATGGTGCCAAGAAGGGAGACAGCAATGTATTTTTGATCAATGAAAAAAACAATAGTGTAACATTACAAATTTTTTCCCCATCCGAAAACGAAAAGAAAACCTTTAGAATAATGTACACCATGAAAAATGTTGCTAAAAAATATAATGATACAGGAGAACTTTTTTATAAATTTTTAGGGGAACAAAATGACACTCCCATAGACTCTTTTTTTGTAAATATAGTATTGCCCCGGAAGGATGCGGGCAATAGGGTAAGGATGTTTGCCCACGGACCTTTAAATGGGGAAATACACAAAATAACAGATGACACTATTAATTTACGGGTACAGGATGTACCAAAAAGTACCCTTATAGAAGCCAGGATACTTTTTCCTAGGGAGTTTATACCCATTTCGCAAAACATTGTAAACAGAGATGCATATTCAGACATTATAAATGAAGAAACCGAATTGCAGGAGAAGATACAAAAAGGTTTGGTCAAAAAAGAGGCAACAGGGATGCTGTTTGGTAATATTGCAATTATACTGTCGGCAGTTGAAATTCTTACATTTATTTTTTTTCTCTTTAAATATCGCAGACTGAAAGATATACATGAAGAATTAAGACATTCAGAGGTGCCGGATGACAATACCCCGGCCATAGCAGGTTATATAATAGGTACCGGGATTAATGGTAACACAATAATTGCTACAATGCTGGATCTTTATAGGAAGGGATATATAAAGATTGATGGGGGGGAAGAATTTAAAAAGAGAAGAAAAATATTAAGGGATTTTACCATAACCAAAACAAGGGAAGAAGATGATAATCTCCTGAACCATGAAAAGCATTTTATGGGTTGGTTAATAGATGTTATGGGCAATGGAACAACCGTAACAACAGAGGATATAAAGAATTATAGGGAGAAGAAAAGCTCCGTGTTTACAAGGTATTATAACAAATGGACACAGTTGATAAAAGAAGATGCCAATAATAAAGGTTACTTTGACAGGAGCACTAGAAAGTATGGTTTGCTATTAATCATACTCTTTCCTATAGGGTTAATATTATCGATAATATCCCTGATAAACGAAAACATTCTGGGGTTGCCCTTGATATTTACATCAATGTTGATGCTATTTCAAGGGGTTGTACTGCTGACCAGAAAATCTGATTATGGATATCATCAATATAAAAAATGGGTAGAATTTAGAAAACATATGAAAAGGATTAAAAAGGATGACCCCGGGTATAGTATGGACAAATATCCAAAGGGTATTTCCCTAATATACGGGCTGGCATTTGGTATAGATAACAATATACTGAATGAGCTTGGTGTTGAAGTAGCACATAGGGAAGATGCCTTTGCCTATGGGCACGGGTGGTTGTATTGGTATTTTATTTTTAACAGTAGCAGCAGTAATGCATTCAGCAATAGTATAAACAATTCATTTGGCGGTACCACCTCATCAGTGGGAATGGGTGGAGGTTTCACCGGCGGCGGGGGTGGAGGAGCAGGCGGTGGTGGTGCGGGCGGATTCTAGTTTAAAATGGTTAAGGCCGGCCATATTTAACACCTAAAGAATTTATAAATATAAAAAATTAGGATAGTATTATGTAATAAAAAAATATAAGGGGGATTTATATAATGAAGGCTTTAGTTATTCTTGGTAGCCCGAGGATTAATATGAATACTGATACCTTGCTAAATGAGGTAATCAAGGGGTTGCAATCACAAAATGTGGAAGTAGAGAAAATAATATTGAGTAGACTAAAATTTGAACCTTGTATTGCATGCGATGTCTGTGCGGAAACCGGACATTGTTATAAACAGGATGATCTGACAAGTATTTATGATAAATTCAACAATTCCGATATTATAATTGTCGGTTCGCCCATGTATTTTAATTCGGTGACAGCCATAACAAAAGCCATGATCGACAGGTGTCAATCTTTTTGGTCCAGTAAATATAAATTAAACCGATCTTCCATAGACAGGAATAGAAAAAGAAGGGGCATGTTTGTGGGTGTGGGCGGAGCAAAATATACCGAATTGGAAAAGGGCTTTATTGGGGCTACAGTGGTGATGGAATTGTTTTTCAGGGCAACTAACACCGAATATATGTATAACATGCTTGTAGATAACACAGATGAGGTATTTGTGGGTGATCGTGAAGAATTACTCAAAGAAGCATATGAAATGGGTATTAAACTCACAAAAACTGAGTAGCGTGGCGTGGGGACGGTTTAGGTTGCCGTCCCCGACACATTTATTATACATTAAACCTGAATAATATAACATCCCCATCCTGTACTACGTATTCCTTACCCTCCAGTTTTATAAGACCCTTTTCTTTGGCCGCAGCACTGCTACCATGCTTTACCAGATCCTCAAAGGCAACAACCTCGGCACGTATAAATCCCCTTTCGAAATCTGTGTGAATTTTGCCTGCGGCTTTCGGTGCTTTGGTTCCTTTTTTGATTGTCCAGGCCCTTATTTCCTCGGACTCAGTAGTTAGAAAACTTATTAACCCCAAAAGAGAGTAGCAGGCTTGAATTAAACGTTCTAGGCCTGATTGTTTTAATTTCAACTCTTCCAAAAAAAATTGTTTTTCATCATCTTCCAATTCGGATATTTCCGCCTCAATTTCAGCACAAATAACAATTACCTCAGCGTTTTCATTTTCTGCAAATTTTTTTAGTGCCTCTACATATAGGTTATCTGCTCCATCATTCACAATATCATTTTCAGGGACATTTGCTACATAAATTACAGGTTTTGAGGTAAGCAGATTAAAGGTTTCCAGCATTTTACTTTCGTCTTTAGTACAGCTTAAGGTTCTGGCAGGTAGTCCCTCTTCCAAAATGGCGTTAATTTTTCTTAAAAACTCAAGTTCTGTTGCCAAATTTTTATCACCCTTGAGTAATTTTTCGATTTTTTCAATCATTTTTTCAATCATTTGCAGGTCTGAGAAGATTAATTCAAGATTAACTATTTCAATATCCCTCAGGGGATCTATATTCTCATCGATATGTGTAATGTTGGTATCTTCGAAACACCTGACAACGTGAACAATAGAAGTTACTTCGCGAATATGGGACAGGAACTTATTTCCTAATCCTTCTCCCTTATATGCTCCCTTTACCAAACCTGCAATATCATAAAATTTAATTGTGGTCGGTACCACTTTTTCGAATTTGTATATATCTTTTAAAACGTTTAATCTATAATCCGGTACAGGTACTATTCCAATGTTAGGTTCTATAGTACAAAAAGGGTAGTTGGCTGATTCTGCTTTTGCTCCCGTGAGTGCATTAAATAATGTACTTTTCCCCACGTTGGGTAGGCCGATAATGCCCAGTTTCATTAAAATCTTCCTTTCTATATTAAACATATACTTTAGCCGATATCAAAGGTAAATATACTAAAGATTATACAATAACCTTTATCGATTGGCAACAAACCCCACAACCCTGAGTTATAGATTTATCCTTTTTTTGGTTGTATAGGACCACGATATATAGGGTATTTTTAAAACAAAAAAATTTTAATTTGAATTATGTTAATCAATAGAAAATAGTGAAAAATATAGCTTAATAAAAAGAAGTATAGGAGAGACAATATATACAGGAGGTGATATTTTGAAAAATAAAAATATAATACTAGCAGTCTGTATATTATTACTTGTGTCTCTAGCAATAATAGGGTGCAGGCCGGCTCAAAGACCTGATCCGCGTACAGCACCAGACCCGAACCAACAAGGTATGGACAGAGATGGGATTTCAGACAGAAACAATGCTCCGGGAACGGGTTTGGGAGAGCCGGGAGACAACAGAATGTTTACGGATAATGACAGACCTTTTACAGATGATAGAACCATGGATGATAGGACCAACATGGATAATAGGTCTACCATGGATAACAGGACTACTACAGGTGATACGCGCGACAGGGTTAATAGAATTGTAAGGGAAGTTGAAGATATAAGGGACGTGAGAAGAGCAGCGGTGGTTGTTACAGATCGTACCGCACTGGTAGGTGTAGATATGACGTCCGGGACAAAAGGTGAGCTAAACAGCCAGATTAAGCAGGAAGTAGAAGACGCAGTCAGGAGAGCTGACAAAGATATAACCAGGGTCAGCGTATCGGCGGATCCGGACATATTTACAAGAATAGAAAATATCGCAAGAAGCATAGGAGATGGGCGTCCATTGAGTGGATTTAGTACTGAAATAGAGGAAATTATGAGGAGGATAACACCGGGTGCGTAAACCGGATTCGGTTTTGAAAAATTATTTTCTTTTAGATTCCAAAGATTAAGCAATGTCTTTAATGTTGATATTTATACAATATATCATCTGAAGGCTCGGATTTAAGCTATGGTCATTTAGACAAGAATGCCGGAATTTCCGCTTGGGCGGTAAATTGGAAAAACATGAATAGAGACGGGAATATCTCCGTCTTTATTTATTTTTGAATAGAAACCTAAACCGCTCTTTTCAATATGCACTGAATGTAATATAATATTATAGGATGTAATCCGGGGTATGCATGGATTGTCCCAACAAGGAGGGATTCGATGAATCCGACAGCTTTTAAAGTTTTCGGGGTAGAAGTTGCTTGGTATGGTATTCTGATTTCTCTTGGCATATTGTTTGGAATTGTTGTGGCCACACATAGGGCTAAAAAAGAGGGCTTATATGCTGATGTTATAGTAGATCTAGCGCTTGTGGCAGTACCTGCTGCAATTATTGGAGCCAGAATATATTATGTTATGTTCAGTTGGGATTTTTATAAACAGAACCCGAATGAAATTTTTAATGTAAGACAAGGTGGCCTGGCCATACACGGTGCCATTATTGCCGGGATATTAGTAGGATACCTGTTTTGTCGTCATAAAAAAATTGGATTTTGGACCCTTGCCGATGTATGTGCTCCGAGCATTATACTGGGACAAGCAATTGGAAGATGGGGTAATTTTGTCAATCGGGAAGCTCATGGTGGGCCTACAAATTTACCATGGGGTATTGAGGTAAACAACATAAAGGTACACCCTACATTTTTATATGAATCATTATGGAATTTCATGGTATTTGCTTTCTTGTTATATTATTCCGATAAAAAGAAATATAATGGACAGGTATTTATTTTTTATATAATTTTATATTCTCTTGCCAGGTATTTTATAGAAGGTTTAAGAACCGACAGCCTAATGTTGGGCCCCCTAAGGGTTGCGCAATTGGTGAGTATAATAAGTATCATTGGTGCAGTTATCATAGATTTAGCTGCAAGGAAACGGGGCGACCGGGTATAAAACTGAGCATTCATAAATTGGGGCTTATGTACAGGGTATAATATGCTATATAGACAAGTTTACGCATAAAACCCGATTAGCATTACTAAAACGAGTAATTCAGAGAAAAAAATAACAAATATTTGATAATATTGCAATATTCAACTCAATTTTACTTGACAAACCTCTCCTATTTAAATAAAATATAGACTATATTGTTTGACATGGGCTCTTGTGAGTCATAGATAAGGAAAATTGGGGTGGGAAAGATGTTAAAGAGTGAAATTGAGAGGCTCCAAAACATATTAAATGACGCCATTGAAGGTGAGCAGGATGATGAATTAATATATGATTTGAGCACTCAGTTAGACGAACTAATAGTAAGTTATTACAGGGAGATGGAATTAAAGGTTAGCTGAGTATATTGGCAACCTATTTAATTTTAGCAAGTTTCAATATATAAAAAATTTACTTAGGCATATGTCAAGAATTAAATATTTAATAGATTACTAATGAATTAACTATACTTGGGACGAAGATGGTTAATTACAAAATTTAAACAAAAGTTATACTAAACAAACATGTTAGATAACTTATTATAACTGCCGTTGTACGGCGGTTTTTTTTATGACTTGATCCAAATTTTTTTCAGTTTTTCATTTCTGGTTTTTAATCCCAACTTATAGGACTGTAGAGGCAATTACCTTTATTTTTTAAAATTTAATTTTAAATAAGAAGGATTTTATAAAAAATAATAGAACTAGTATATAAAAGTGGCACAAAGTGGCATGTGGTGGGTTAAAAACCCATAAAGGTGGGGAAGAAATGTTTATCGGGGAATATTGCCATTCGGTTGACGTCAAGGGAAGAGTAAGTATTCCGGCAAAATTTAGGGAAGAACTGGGGGAAAATTTTGTTCTTACAAAGGGGCTGGATAATTGTTTATTTATATATTCCATGGATGAATGGGGCATATTAGAAAACAAACTAAAACAATTACCTTTAACTAACAGGGATGCAAGAGCCTTTGTGAGATTCTTTTTTTCCGGCGCAACTGAATGCGAACTGGATAGCCAGGGAAGAATAAGGATTGCAAATAATCTGAGGGAACATGCCAATCTGCGAAAGGATGCTGTAATCATAGGCGTAGGTACAAGGGTAGAAATTTGGAGTAACCATGAATGGCAAAAATATAATAATGATGATAATCTGAGTTACGATGAAATAGCAAACAAAATGGAGGAACTGGGTATTTAACAAATATGAGTGGAAAAACGGAGTTTAAACATGTACCGGTGTTATTAGAGGAGTGTATTGAAAATTTAAATATAAAAAGGAATGGTGTTTATATAGATGGAACAATAGGAAGCGCGGGCCATTCAGGTGAAATTATAAAACACCTGGGTAGAGATGGGTTATTAATTGGAATTGACCAGGATGAAAATGCAATCAGGGCGGCTATGGAGATTTTAACCAATGTGACTTGTAAGGTGAAATTAATCAGGGATAACTTCAGTAATTTAAAGTATATATTAGAGGATTTTGGAATAGAGGGGTTTGATGGGCTGTTATTAGATCTGGGGGTGTCTTCACACCAATTGGATGAGGCCGAGAGGGGTTTTTCCTATATGCATGATGCTCCCCTTGATATGAGGATGGACAATAGAAATAGTTTAACAGCCAGGGATGTAGTTAATAATTATACCGAAAAGGATCTCGAAAAGATTATCAAAAACTATGGGGAAGAAAGATGGGCAAAACGCATAGCTCAATTTATTGTGAAATCTAGGATGGATGGGGAAATTATCACTACCCATCAATTAGTTGGTATTATTAAAAGGGCAATTCCGAAAGGAGCGCGCACAAAAGGGCCACATCCGGCAAAACGAACCTTTCAGGCTATACGGATTGAGGTCAATAGGGAGCTGGACGTTATTGAAGGAACCATAAAGGCGGCTGTTGAAAGGCTAAACGTTAATGGAAGGATTTGCATAATCACTTTTCATTCTCTGGAAGATCGGATTGTAAAGAACACCTTTAAGTATTTAGCAAATCCTTGTGACTGTCCTCAGGAATTTCCGGTTTGTCGGTGTAATAAGGAACCTGCAATTAAAATAATTACACGCAAACCGATAACGCCCACAGAAAAAGAACTTGAAACAAACCCAAGATCAAGAAGCGCAAAATTACGTGTGGCGGAGAAAATATAGATAGGTTCTAAAGTGGAGAAGGGGTGAATAAAATTGGTATTAGCACGAGAAGAATCTGTATACATGGATGAACAAATAAAAGGGGAAAAACATTTACAAATCCGTAGAAGAAAACAAAAAAAACACAGGTTTGTAAAAATTCTTATAACATCTATTGTTGGCATTGTGTTTGCATGTAGTATATTGATTTTAACAAGATTCACTGCTATTACCGAAGCCAGATATAATGTTAGTAGTCTGGAAAAACGGCTCGAAAGGTTGGAAATTGAAAAAACGAAATTGGGGATAGAAGTAGAAAAAGTTTCAAAATCAGGGTGGATAGAAAGTGAGGCCAAAATCAGATTACAAATGGATTATCCAACTGCTGAGCAAATAATATGCATAAATGTCGATCCCGCAGAGGTTGCAATGCTAACTAATAAAATAAATAAATCGGATTATGATGATTCTGTTAAATTGAAAAAGGGGAAAAATCTGTATGGGTTTTTAAAAAAATTAGTCAGTTATAGAGAGACCTAAAGGGGGAGGTCTAAGTGACACAACCTAGTATTTCCAGCAAAAAAAGACTTATAGTTATGTTTTTACTTGTATCAATAACCCTGTTCGCACTTGTAGTACGTCTGGGGTGGATACAGATAGTAAGGGGAGAGAAGTATAAAGAATTAGCCATCAGGTATCAAACCAGGGATATTCCCATACCTGCAAAACGTGGAATAATTTATGATAGAAATGGGAAGGAATTGGCTGTAAGTGCAAGTACAAATACAGTATGGGTACATCCCAGTGAGGTGGAGGAACCTGAGAAAACAGCTTCAATTTTGGCAGGTATTTTAGAACTTGAGGAGGAAATGGTACTAAGAAAGGTGAAATCCAGACAGTCTATAGCAGCTATCGCACTTTATGTTGATGATGAACGTGCAAAGGCGATCAGAACCGAGAACCTGAAGGGGATTTCAGTTTCTGAGGGCAACAAAAGGTTTTACCCTTATGGCAATTTTGCTGCCTATGTTCTTGGACATACAAATGTTGATAATCAGGGAATCGCCGGTATAGAGCTGGAGTACGACAAATACTTAAGTGGAATACCGGGGCGCTGGATTAAAAACACCGATGGAGGAGGAAGGCAGCTACCCTTTAGTGTTGAAAGATTTCATCATGCAGAGGATGGACTTAATGTTGTGCTTACAATAGACGAGGTTATACAGCATTTTGCTGAAAAAGCCGTCCAGAATGCGTTGGAAATCCACAAAGCAAAGCGGGTATACGTGATTGTGATGGATGTTAAAACTGCGGAAATATTGGCCATGGCTGTTAAACCTGATTATGATCCCAATTATCCACGGATGCCTTTGGATGATGAATTAAAAAAAGAAATGGAAACTATGGATAATAAAAAACAACTCGAAACGCTATATGCAATGTGGAGAAATCCTGTAGTTAATGATACATATGAGCCCGGTTCTACCTTTAAACTGATTACCACTACTGCTGCCATAGAAGAGGGTGTAGTTACACCTGATAGTACTTTTGTGGGCAAGGGGTTTATAATGGTAGGCGGGAGAAGAATTCGATGTTGGAGATCATATAATCCTCACGGAACCCAGACATTGGTGGAAGCAGTACAAAATTCGTGCAACCCTGTGTTTGTAGAGTTGGGTCAGAGGATGGGTGCACAAACATTTTATAAATATATAGATGGATTCGGAATATCCGGTCTTACGGGGATAGACCTTCCGGGTGAAAGAAA
>JAAZJW010000334.1 GCA_012800145.1 Clostridiales bacterium
CAAACTAATCCTGCTCGTCTCAGGATGACAAAAATGTGGGGCCTTCATAGCAATGACAAAAAGCGGGAAAAGTGCTTTTTCACACAGTCTGCTGCCCCTACGAGCAAAATGGGCAGAAACGATGTTGTTGCCGGCGAAAAGCTCGCCCCTATAGCGGACGAAAGGGGCAGATTCAGGGGAGACAGGAACAGGCTGAGGTTGATGTGCCCACCCCGAAAATTTAAGGAGCGATATAATTACATGCGCAAGGGAATATTTATTACTCTAGAAGGTTTAGACGGTTCCGGGAAATCTACACAGGCCCTTTATATTAAGGATTTTTTGGAGGAAAGGGGCTATGAAGTATTGTTAACCAGGGAGCCCGGTGGAACCGAAATAGGGGAAAAGATCAGGCAAATATTATTGGACAAGAAAAACAAGGAAATGTCGGCTATTACAGAAGCATTGTTATATGCCGCATCGAGGGCACAACATGTGGAACAGGTAATTGTTCCCGCTCTTGAAGATGGGAAAATAGTATTATGTGATAGATTTATAGATTCGAGCATAGCATACCAGGGAAAGGGAAGGGAATTAGGTTTAGAAGCCGTAATGGACATCAACAAATTTGCCACATGCGGATTAGTCCCGGATATTACCATATTATTGGACATGGATCCTGAAGCAAGTTTAAACAGAATTAAAACTGTAAAGGGGACAGATAGACTGGAGCAGGAAAAACTGGATTTTCATAGAAGGGTTTATGAGGGTTATAGAGACCTTGCTAATATGTATCCGGACCGTATCAGGGTTATAGATGCAAATAAGACCGTTGGGGAGATAGGCAGAGAAATAGAAAACAAATTAGATAGTATTATTAGAAAGGGGTAGCCTTATGAAATTAATTATTGCTATTGTACATGATGACGATGTACACAATCTTATAGATGATTTGACTAAAGAGGATTTCAGGGTCACCAAATTAGCGACCACAGGGGGATTTTTGAAGGCGGGAAACACAACCTTATTGGCCGGGGTCGAAGACGATCAGGTGGATAAGGCTATTGGAATTGTTAAAAACAATTGTGAAACAAGAAACCAGACCATTACCTCACCAACACCGATGGCCGGTACAGCAGGGGTTTTTATTCCTTACCCCATTGAGGTAAAAATCGGCGGTGCAACAATATTTGTTGTAGATATAGAAAAATATTTAAAGTTATGATAAAAAATGAATACAAAAATAGATTTTAAAGAAATTGTCGGGCAGGAACGTATTATGGAAAAATTAAAAAGGGATTTAGAAAGTAACCAAATAGCCCATGCGTATTTGTTTGAGGGAGAAAGGGGGCTGGGCAAAAAGGATATGGCCTTAAAGCTGGCTTCCGCCTTAGTTTGTCATAGCAAAGATCGAAAGCCTTGTAACAAATGCAATAGCTGTATAAAGGCGAAAAGTGGCAACCATCCCGATATCAAAATAATCGAAAAGGAAGGTACTATAATTATCGATGAAATACGTGGACTCATAAATGAAATACAATTGAGGCCTCATGAGAGCAAACGTAAGGTGTGTATTATATGCGATGCGGACAAAATGAATATATATGCTCAAAACGCTTTATTGAAAACCCTGGAAGAACCACCCCTGTATGCTACCCTAATTTTGTTGACTACGAAAGGGGATAGTCTGCTTCCTACTGTTATTTCCAGGTGTCAGATAATAAAATTACAGCCTGTAAATTTAGAAATCATAGAACATTATTTAGTTGAGAATAGAGGAATCGATGGGGATCAGGCACGTATGCTGGCAGCCTTTTCAGGAGGCGTTGTGGGACGTGCGGTTGAATTATTGGATAATCCCGAATTTCATTATAGGAGAGAAGAAATCATTAAAATATGTAATAAACTGTTGACCTTTGATCTTTTCGATATATTGGAACAGATTAAATTTTTTGAAGAACAAAAACCATATATAGAGGAAATTCTGGACCTTATGATCAGTTGGTACAGGGACATATTCATATACAATGAAACAAAAAATATAAGGTTCACAACAAATATAGATAAAAGAGAAGAAATAGAATTTCAAGCGGCAAAAATAGATTTGGCTAAAACCAGGGATATTATTTTTATAATAGAAGAGACGAAAAACAACCTAGGGAGCAATGTTCAGTTCCATTTGAATATAGAAGTAATGCTTTTAAACATTCAGGAGGTCGTGCTAAATGGTAACGGTGGTAGGAGTGAGATTTAAAAAAGCGGGGAAAATATATTATTTTGACCCGACTGATATAGAGATAGAAGAAAATGATTTTGTTATTGTGGAGACTGCCAGAGGCATAGAATTCGGACAAGTTGTGGTTGGACCGAAGCAGGTCCCGGAGGAGGATATAGTCAGTCCGTTAAAACCCGTCATTCGTGTTGCAACAGAAGAGGATGAAAAACAACATGCAGAAAACAAAGCAAAGGAAAAGGAAACACTTGAAATTTGTATGGAAAAAATCCAAAATCATAATCTGGACATGAATTTGGTTGATGTGGAATATACCTTTGATAATAATAAGGTTATATTTTATTTTACTGCCGATGGGAGGGTGGATTTTAGGGAATTAGTAAAAGACCTGGCATCGGTTTTCAAAACAAGAATAGAATTGAGACAAATAGGTGTAAGGGATGAGGCAAAGATGCTCGGTGGAATCGGCCCGTGCGGTCGGTCTTTATGTTGTGCCACCTGGCTCGGTGATTTTGAACCGGTTTCAATTAAAATGGCAAAAGATCAGGATTTATCCTTAAATCCGGCCAAAATTTCCGGTATTTGTGGTCGGTTATTTTGTTGTTTAAAATATGAACATGATATATATGCACAAGTACTACAAAAAATGCCTGGTGTAGGGTCCGTAGTTTTAACTCCTGATGGCGAGGGTGTTGTAATCGGAACTAATGTATTATTGGGACTTGTTAAGGTTAAAATTAACAATTTGGAAGACAGCGATGATCAGGTACAGACATATCCTTTGGGTGATGTTACTAAAATCAGGGAAATTGAAACGGAGAATATTATAAAACCATTGGAGGATACAGAATTTGGGTTAGAAGGGTTAGAAGAAACCTAACAACCGGGGTGGTATATAATAGAAAACAAAAGGGGAAGCTAGGAAAGGTTTATAATAAACATAAGGGACAATTTTTTATGTTGTCAAAGGAGCGTGACATGGAAATTGTCCGGCTATGCCCCGAACCGGGCGAAATAAACTGTTCAATTATGGTCCGGAATTGTGTATCCCACAATTTGTAATGTTTAGCAGGCAGTATTATGTGGTATTAATCCCTTAACCAAATATAGCCCGGCCAATACAAAAAACATATGAAGATTAAAGGGGTATATTATAGTTTGCCCTTGATTTTTAGAGTCTAATATGATAATTTAAATATATAATGAGACATGTCTTTATGGCCTGATTATGCTAAATGTGTCCGGGGTTTTACATATTCTGAGAATTCGTGTAAAATAAAAATATTAAGGGTTGAAAATTTCTTCTTATAGATGTATTATTAGTATAAATACATTATTAATAATATATTTGCAATTAATGTCATATATAGAATGTAGCAAGACAAGTTTGATACATATATTCGGCTTAAAATTTCGGAATTTAGGATATAGACGGGCAACGAGAATAATTTTGTATGGAAATGTTTTCCATACTGTTAAAAATAAGCATTAATTTTTTAAAAAGGTAAAACTAATATAAAAAAGAGGAGGAGATATTTATGGGTAAACTGCTAAGATCAGCACTGTTTGAGGTATACGAAAGATATGGCGGCACTCCAGTTGAATTTGCGGGATGGGAAATGCCAGTTGAGTATGAAGGATTGGTACCCGAACATAATGCTGTAAGAAACGCTGCAGGACTGTTCGACGTATCCCACATGGGGCAACTTACAGTAGAAGGCAAGGATGCTGAAGCATTCATGCAGTACATGGTTTCAAATGACGTAGCAGCTGCCGGCGACCACCAGATACAATATACACATTTTTGTAGACCGGATGGTGGAATAGTGGATGACTTCTTAATTTACAAGTACAACAAGGATCGCTATTTACTAATAGTTAATGCAGTTAATGTGGACAAAGACTTTGCATGGTTGAATGAACACAAAGGCGATTTTGATGTAAAATTGGAAAACCTTTCCGATCAATTCTCCGCAGTAGCACTACAAGGTCCAAAATCAGAGGAAATATTACAACAACTTACAGACATAGATCTTTCAGCAATGAAGCCATTCCGTTTCCAAGATGATGTTATAGTAAACGGAGCAAAAGCTCTGGTTTCCAGAAATGGTTATACAGGCGAAGACGGATTTGAAATATATCTTGGAAATGATGATGTTGTAGCATTATGGGATAAGCTGTTTGAAGTTGGAAAAGACAAAGGGTTAGTACCTGCAGGACTCGGCGCAAGGGATACCCTAAGATTTGAAGCAAATCTTCCGCTTTATGGCAACGAA
>JAAZJW010000335.1 GCA_012800145.1 Clostridiales bacterium
AACGGAGGCTTCTGAAATGGTGCTGATTCTTCTGGGATAACCGTAATATGCAGAATTGGCCAGTCTCAAAATTCTGGCGGTCAGACTCTGGTCCTTCATAATAACATTTTCAATATCCCGAACAGTTGAATCCGGATCTTCCGTCAGCTTCATAATTTCATTTGTAATATTCGGCAGGGTAGGAATATCCCTTACCCTTCTAATGATTTCCTCTAAGGTTACTTTTGTCACGGTCTCACTCCTATCGATGAATATTATACTCCCAATTATACTTTAAATCATTTACAGGTTGCTATATATAGTATAATAGTCCAATTTATATTGTTTTTTATTGGGTAAATATTTTCTTCAGATCCTCTATATTTAACTGCTGTTTGCTGGCAGCCCTGTTTTCTTCTTCTATCGCAACATAGATTTCCTTACGGTATATCTCTATGTCCCTCGGTGCATCAATACCGAGTTTTACCTTGCCGTCTTCTATTTCGAGTATCTTTATTTCGATATCGTTCCCTATGATTATACTTTCATTGAATTTTCGCGACAGCACTAACATTTATCTGCCCCCTTCTGTGGCGGTATCCTGTTTTTCCGGGTCCTTGTTTTTCACAGCAGATTTTTTAATTTCTTCTAATATCAGATGTCTCCTGTGGTAACGATCATCCTCCAAAAAAACCTGTTTCCCCTTTTTATTTGCCACATTAATCAAAATAGGGGCTGCTAAATTTGCAGTCATCTTCTCAATGTCTTCGGGGACCACGACTATTGTGTATATATTTATCTCCTTGTGGGATTCTATATGTAATTTCTTAATCACATTCTGTGGTATGTCAAATTCATAGTCTTTTTTAAACACAAAAGGATCGACAATAACAAATGCCAGGTCAGAATCATCCACACATTGAAGCCATTTAAAGGGTATATCCTTGTCCGGATTTTCCACAATAACATACCTTAATAATTTTTCAAACCCCGGTATGCCATCAACAAAGTTGATTATATCCCCTTCTTTAACTTCTATCTCTCCGAAATGCTTAGTTTTCAAAATCATATGTGCACCTCTCATCTTTTAAGATTGTTAATTAATTATATACCATTATGTATGTCATATAAAGATATATACTGTAAAAAATTCCTCATTTACCCTGTTTACTTTAACATTATTGCCGATACTTATTATAGGAAAGTAATTATAGATGTACAATTCAAATTTCTAATAAGAATCGAGGTGTAATTTTGAAAGTTAATAGAATACAACCAAGCATGTATGTCGAACCTATTAAAAATGTAAAGGCTAAACGCCCAAAAAGAGAGGAGAAAGACAAGGAACTGCTGAATAAAGCTGTAGAGCATGAACCCTCACAAGACAAAAAATCTGTTACATATACAAAGACAGGACATGTATATGACCGGGCAACTATAGATAAATTAAAAAGGCAAAGTGAAGAAGCCTATTCTTATCTCAGGAGTCTGGTAGAAAAATTGTTACTGAAACAGGGCCATTCCTTGAAAACCATCACCTCAGATGAATGGGCTAAAATCGAAATTGACGAGACTGCAAGACTGGAAGCGCAAAACCTGATAGCTCCCGGCGGACCCTTGAGTGCTGAAGCCGTCAGTGACCGTATAGTAGATTTTGCTAAAGCAATTTCAGGCGGCGATATAGAAAAACTGGATAAACTGAAGGGAGCTATAGAAGAAGGTTTTAGGCAAGCGGAAGCAATACTCGGGGAATTACCTGAGATATCCAGGGAAACATATAATCTTATTATGGAAAAACTGGACACCTGGGTTAATGAAGTAGAACAGAACAAGGGGGACTGATAAAGAAATAAATCGGGACTACTGTAAAAATACCAAATTGTATCATTGCTATTAAAACCATGGGATCAGATAACAAAATAATACCTATTCTCCCAACCGCGCTCTTGCAGTTTGTATTTTTAACTGATGTGCATATACAGCCACGCCCGCAGACAATATTCCTTGAAGTATACCGTCTAATATTACTGAAGGAGTAAAACCGTTATCAAAACCTAATACTAATATAGATACCACTATCCCTAAAGTCCCGAGAGTCAGCGGAATAGCCCAATTTTTTATAATACCTGTTTTCTTTATATATGTCCCGATCAGGTTAAGCACAGGCACCAAAATGAACAATTCCGGCCTTATAAGCATTGCTATTTGTTCACTATTCATTTTTTCACATCCTCCTTTATAATATAGCTGCTATAATTCACAATAAAAAATCACAATAGATACATTTTCGTACAACCTGATATCTATATTGAATACCTGAGGCTACTGATATATTATATTTAAGATATGAGGCACTTATTACCATATGGGGCAGAATTTATTTTTACAGACACCGACCAATCCCATAATATAATAATACCCGATTTTTGAAATTCTTTTGTTTAGGGACCGTTTCTTTTGGGGTATATACGTATTGAAAAATAATTGAATGAATACTATATTGTATAAATATTATATTGTTAGTAAACAATTATTTTAACATTTAGGGATTCAAGTGGAGGTGTTTTTGTGACAAAAGAAATCAAAGCAGGTTGTTCAAGACCGGAAATAACAAAAAATCAGGAACAAGTGGTTGATGAAACACCAAATGCTGTTCTAAAGGAGGAAAAACAAAAAATGATAAAAGT
>JAAZJW010000336.1 GCA_012800145.1 Clostridiales bacterium
TATTAAATTCAATAGAATCACATTTGATAAGAAGCTCGTTATTATCTTTCAGTGATATTTCCACCTCGGAATCAGGAAGTTTCCTGATTATTTCACTGAACAGTCTGGCATCTACCACTACAGACCCTTCTTCTATAATATTGGCATCCATAATATGATCTATACCTAGCTCCATATCTGTAGTAACAAGACGTAAATTTTGATCATAAGCTTCTAAATAAATTCCTTTTAATATAGGCAATGTACTTTTTGAAGATACGGCTTTTTGAACTATGGAAATACTATATATTAATGTTTTTGGATTGCAAAAAAACTTCATTTGTGGATAACCCCCTTTTTGAAAATATATATATATAATAACAACAATTAGTAGTAATAGTAGTAGGTGCTGTGATTATGTGGATAAGTCCCTAGAACTTGAAAATTTCAATATATACATGCATTAATAAGATGTTTAAAACTATGCATCGGTTATTAACAAAATGAACAATAAATAAGAAATAGACAGTTGTTAACAATATATACACTTGTCCTGTTAATTGTTTATTCGCCTTTTAATTCTTTAATTATGGCTTCGATTTTTTCTTTAAAAGCTATATCTTCTTCAATATCCTTAGTTATTTTATCGTAGGCATGCAATACGGTGGTATGGTCCCTACCCCCAAACTCTTCACCAATCTTAGGCAGGGATAAATCTGTCAGTTCCCTGCACAAATACATTGCTATTTGTCTGGGGTAAGAAATGGCTCTCGTTCGTTTTCTAGAATTAAAATCTTCCATCTTGATGTTGAATTGGCCGGAGATGGTTTCTTTAATTAAATCGACATTAAGCTGTCTGGCTTTGGTTGAAAATAATTCTTTTAATGCTTCACTGGCCAGTTCTACGGTAATTTCATTATTTGTTAACGAAGAATATGCAATAATTCTTATCAAAGCTCCTTCTAATTCCCTGATGTTGGATTGAATTTTCTTAGCGATATGTACCATTATTTCATTGGGAACTTCTATGTTTTCCATCTGTGCTTTTTTACGTAAAATAGCAATTCTGGTTTCTAAATCCGGCGGTTGAATATCTGCAATAAGCCCCCATTCGAATCGCGACCTTAGACGATCTTCCAATGTGGGGATTTCCTTTGGAGGTCTGTCACTTGAAATAATAATTTGTTTGTTTGATTCATGGAGAGTGTTAAACGTATGGAAAAACTCTTCCTGGGTTCTCTCCTTACCTGCTATAAATTGGATATCATCTATTAAAAGGACGTCCATTGTACGGTAGCGGTTGCGAAAATCTACGTTACGGTCATCACGAATGGAATTAATTAATTCATTCGTAAAAGTTTCGGAGGAAACATAAACTACTTTTGTCTTAGGACTGTTTTGTAAAATATAATCTCCGATAGCATGCATCAAATGAGTTTTTCCCAGTCCAACACCCCCGTATATGAATAAAGGATTATAAGCCTTGGATGGGGACTCTGCAACAGCTACAGAGGCCGCATGTGCAAACCTGTTACTATTTCCTATAACAAATGTATCAAAAGTGTATTTGGGGTTAAGATTAGTTAAAGAAGAAATTTCTGTCGGCGAAGATAGGCCTGAATTGTTTTTTTCTTCAAAAGATATCGGTTTTTCTTCAGAAGGTACTATAAATTCAATTTCATATTTATTAGAAGTTATTTGCTTAATAGCATTGGCTATCAAGGTCAAATAACGGGAAACAAGAATATCTTTCGCAAAGATGTTGGATGCTCCCAGAATTATTTTATCATCTTTTAAAAAAATAGGTTCTATAGGCTTAATCCATGTAGTGAAGCTTACTTCTGTTAATTCCGGTTTAATGAGACCGAGCGTTTTTTCCCAGATTTGGGTTAACCCATTCTGCATAAAAAATGCCTCCTGTCTATAAAATTTTAATACATAAAAAAAGTTATCCTTAGATTTATTCACAGAAAAATATAAAACAAAAATAAAGTAGGATAATAATTTTAATTAACATGTTTATATATAAAGATGTGGATAAACATAATATATAGTATAATAAAATATAAATTCAGAGATATTCACATTATGCAAAAGAAGAATATGCACATAAAAAAGGTGAGGATTGAACCAGGTATTATAAATTATATCAAAAATTTACAAGTTATTCACATAGTTATCCACATATTGTGAATAACTATGGATACTGTTAGCACCTTTTTATATGTTATCAACAGGTATATAAATAATAACAAATAA
>JAAZJW010000337.1 GCA_012800145.1 Clostridiales bacterium
CGGGAACAGGTACAATTAATGTTTCTGAAGGTGCCGTAGGCAAAACCAGGCCGGTGCGTTCGGCTCTAATCACAAAAAATCGCAGCTTAGAGGCGAAAATTACCAATATTATACATGAAATCGGGGTTCCGGCTCATATTAAGGGATACCTGTATTTAAGGGAAGCAATTACGATGGTTGTAGAAAACATAGAGTTGTTAAGTGCTGTTACAAAGGAATTATATCCGTCTATAGCCAAAAAATTTAACACCACCTCGAGCAGGGTTGAAAGAGCTATAAGGCATGCTATTGAAGTAGCTTGGAGCCGAGGAAAAGTGGATACAATAAATAATTTATTTGGATATACAGTCAATAATCACAGGGGGAAGCCCACTAATTCGGAATTTATCGCTATGGTTGCGGATAAGTTGAGACTGGAGCAACAGGTAGGCTAAAAGGTAAAAAGCTAGTAAGAACCACGTATTTTTACTAGCTTTTATTTAATACATTTTCTACTGCAGAGTTAATAATATCCATATCGTACCCCTTTCTATATAATGCATGTTTAACTTTTTGTTGTAACAGGTATGGGTTGTTCTCTCTTTTACTATACTTAGAAAGATACTTTTCTGCTAATTCCGTAGCCTGCAATAGATATTGTTCCTTGTTGGAAGCTAAGATAGATTGGACTTTTTTATCTTGTTCTAGGTAGTTTAAACAATCGTTTATAATTTCTCTGCTAAATCTTCTCCGAACCAACAACTGGGATAACCTACTTTTCAGTTGTCTATAGGGTAAATCAGATTTTTGATAAAAATATTTAGAACTGATTTTTTTGGCGATCTCCAAATCAATTTCGTATGGAAACATGGGAATATGGTCCTCAATTATTTCCATGGATATTCCCTTTCTTATCAGTTCTGATTTAACTATGTCAGAACTCTTTTTTTGTGCTCCTATGGCACTGGAAATATAATTTATTGCATATTGTTTATCATCCAGGTATTCGTAATACAACAACTTTTCTAAAACTTTATCTATGACAGCATTTTCATATCCTTTTCTTGTAAGATAGGTGCACATTTCCTGTTCAGTTCGGGGCCTAAACGACAGATAACGTACCGCAAGTTGGAAAGCCCTCTTTTCGTTGTTTTTTTTAATTGACTTTGGCAAATCGTTTTTATTCAACTTTATTCCTACCTTCGACTCATGTTTTGGTATAGCTCCTATATTGTTCCGTTTTGGATTTTCTTATAATATTATATATTATGTGTTCATTTATTAAAAGGGTTTGTATTTCTGCTATGAATTTTTCCAAAATGTTATTTTAGAGGTTTTTGTGATATAATTAATGCTTGAGCAACATTAATTTAGGAAATAATCATGTATGCTTACATCCGTGTTTCTGAGGGGAAGGATGTTTATACCAAATATGCAAACACTATGTAGAAAAACCGTCGGAGGGGAACCCATGTATATTATGGCTCCAACAAAAATAGATAGGAAAACAAAAATTTTAGTAAATAGGTTAGCACCGGGGGATGTTGCTATAATTGACCACGATGATTTAGACGAAATTGCCGCAAATTCCCTTGTAGAGAAAAAGGTTGCAGCTGTTGTTAACTGTGGCAAATCTATTACCGGTAAGTATCCTAATTTAGGTCCCAGAATATTGTCCAGAGCCGGTATACCCATTTTTGATATTACCAAAGGTGATGTGTTCAACAACCTAAAAGAAGGAGATATTATTGAAATTGTAGACAAGCGAATTTTTGCCGGTAACAGGATAATTGCAGAAGTTGAGATTTTATCCGAAGACAAAATCAACAGCCTGATGGAATTGGCGGAGAGAAACATTGAAATAGAGTTAGAAAAATTCATCAAAAATACACTGGTATATGCAAACAAGGAAAAAGATTTTATTTTGGGCAATTTAGAGATACCTAAAATTAATACGGAAATTAAAGGGAAACATGTACTGGTAGTTGTGAGGGGACAGAATTATAGGGAAGATTTAAGTGCCATATTGTCATACATAAAGGAAGTGAACCCCGTTTTAATAGGCGTAGATGGCGGTGCAGATGCATTATCCGAATTCGGTTTGGTTCCCCATATAATAATTGGTGATATGGACAGTGTAAGTGATGAAAGTTTAAGAAAGTGCAAAGAAATTATTGTACATGCCTATCTTGACGGGAAGGCCCCGGGTATGGAAAGAATTGAAGGTTTGGGGTTGGATGCAAAGGTATTCCCGGCTCCCGGAACCAGTGAGGACATAGCTATGTTACTTGCCTATGACAAAGGTGCAGACCTTATCGTGGCGGTAGGGACACATTCAAATATGATTGATTTTTTGGAAAAGGGAAGAAAAGGTATGGCAAGTACCTTTCTGGTTAGAATGAAGGTAGGTTCAAAATTAGTGGATGCCCGTGGTGTCAACAAATTATATAAAAGTAATATTAAACTTAAATATATCGTTTGGTTTGTTATAGCGGCCTTTATTCCGATATTGGCCATTGCACTTGTATCACAGCCAATTCAGAGCCTGTTCAAGTTAATGAGTATTAGATTGAGGATGCAATTCGGGCTGTAAGGAGGGGGGTTCTCATGGGTTTCAATATTAAATATTATATTATTTCCATTGCTGCTATATTTATTTCGTTGGGAATAGGTATATTTATAGGTTTTAATATGAATGGCCAGGAAGTATACTTAAAACAACATCAGGTTTTGGTTGATAGTCTGGAAAACCGATTTGTTGAATTTAAGAGGGAGAAGGAAAGTTTGGAACAGAATGTTCGGGATCTTAATACCGAAAGGGAAAAGCTGAGTGTGTTTGTGGGAAATATATTTTACGAGGTAGTTTATAATAAATTGGAAGGGTTGAATATTGCTGTTATAGAAACTACAGACCGCTATTTTTATGATGACATTAATGAAACATTAAAATTGTCCGGTGCCTCCATACCTGTGCATGTAAAATATATGGACAAGATATATAATATTACGGAGGAGCAAAAGCGGGAGATTAATGATTTAACGGAACGGAACTTGGAAAAAAATGAGGATTTTATTGATTTCATAAATAATGAAATAGTCAATTCCTTCATGTCCGGGGATATAAATCACATCTTAAATTTTTTAATTGATAATGAGTATATTCAATACAACTGTGATTTTAATGGATCAGAAAATTCAAATATAGATAGCGTTGTTGTTACAGGGGGAAATTCCGGGAGTCCGGAACACAGTGTTGGGCAATTAAATGTATGTCTTATAAAAAAATTGCAAGAAAAACAGTTCAGGGTAATAGGGATGGAGAGATCAGATGTCGAACAGTCCCACATTCCTGCATTTAAGGACCTCAATATTTCAACGGTGGACAACGTTGATAGCAGAATGGGTAAAATTTCGTTGATATATTTACTTGAGGGTGCACGGGGGCATTATGGTGAAAAACCAACAGCTGATTCTTTAGCTCCATTTGTAGTTATAGATCCCAGTGAGGAGTGAGGGTTTGAATAGGGTGGTTACGGTAATTGTACCTGCATACAATGAAGAAAGTCGGATTGTGGGTACAATTTTGGCCCTGAAAAGCATTAGGTACGTAAAACATATTTACGTAATCAATGATGGGTCCACGGACAAAACATATGATAAAATTTGTAGTATAGACGGCATAAACATAATAAATCAGTCTTCAAATAGAGGTAAGGGCGAAGCACTTTATAGGGGCTTGCAATTGGCACTAAAAGACTCTGATATTATTGTTTTTGCAGATGCAGATCTGGAAGAGAGTGCAAAAGATATTGAAAAATTAATCGTCCCTATATTAAAGGACGAAACAGATGTTACAATAGCCAAATTCCCTCCGGCTAGGCGTAAAGGTGGGTTTGGTTTCGTGAAGGGGTTAGCTAAAAAGGGTGTTTTTATAAATACAGGTGAAAATATAGATACGGCACTTTCAGGGCAGAGGGCCTTTAAAAGTGAAGTCTTGAAACAGATAAATCACAGGTATAAGGGATATGGTGTGGAGCTGGGGATGATAATAGACATATTAAACAAGGGTTATGATGTCATGGAAATCGATGTAAATATGTACCATAATGAGACAGGAAGGGATTTGGCCGGATTTATTCATCGTGGGAAACAATTTTGGCAGGTATTAACAGTACTGATATCTAAAACCCTTTTTTCAAAATTAAAAAGAAGGTGATTTTTTTTGGATATCATTATTTTTATTATCAGTTTGCTAACTACAATAATAATAATCCCCTTCATAAGGGATATGTTATTATCAGCAAACATAACGGCAAAAAATTATAAGGGCCATACAATCCCCATCAGCATGGGTATTACCCTGGCACCGGTTACTATTATAAATACTATTGTACTTAGTTATTTTTCTAGGAATGATTTCAGAACACAACAATTACTGTTGGTTTTTTTGATGGGTGTCATGACTGTTATGGTCGTGGGACTAATTGATGATTTAACAGGCAATAGGGACACGTTGGGGTTCAGGGGCCATATAAAATCTTTATTGGGGAGAAAATTGACTACCGGTGGACTGAAAGCCATTGTTGGTGGACTTATCTCTCTACTGATAGGCAGTTTTTTTTCATATCATGTGATAGAAATTTTGGTCAATGCCCTCATAATTGCGTTATTTACTAATTTAATAAATTTGTTAGATTTAAGGCCGGGCAGAGCAATAAAAGGCTTTTTATTAATTTCGATATTATTTATATTTATCGGATTGATAAGTGAAACCAGAATCATAATAATATCATTTATTGCCTATGCAATAGCTTATTTGCCCCAAGATATAAAGGCAAAAAGCATGATGGGGGACGTTGGTTCCAATGCCTTGGGAGTTGTGTTGGGAATCGCAGCGGTAACCAGTTATGGTATTATCATTAAATATATTATGTTGGGCCTACTTGTTTTGATTCATATTATTACAGAGAAATACTCTCTTACCGTAATAATCAAGAAAAATTCTGTTCTCAATTTTTTTGATGAGCTGGGACGCTGACAGGATTAGAATTATATCTTACAAATGCAGGCCTATTATTGTATTTTTAGTTAGGCTCTGAATCTATAAAGCTTCATGAAAAAGGTGGTAAAATGATAAGCATAAAACGTGGCAAGGTGATCAAAGTTATAAACAGGCTGGAAGGGCGCACCGATGTTCTGGTAAATATAGATAATAAAGATGAAAAAGCAATCAATTATGATTATTTGACGGGTGAAATCAGGGAGGGAGACGACATAATTCTAAACACGACGGCAGTGGAATTAAATTTGGGCACAGGAGGGTACCATTTTGTTATATATAATTTGAACAATGGCAATCAAAATGTTAGCAAAGGTGGACATATGATGAAACTCAGGTATACCCCGTTTCAAATCAAGACCTATGCGGTAGAAGAACAAAACAGTCCTTACCATGATGTGTTTCATAAATTTAAATCCCTGGACAAAATGCCGATTATAGTGGGTACATTACATAGCATGTTAACACCGATTGTTTCTACCTTAAAATATTTAAATGATAATCTTAAAATTGCATTTATTATGACTGATGGGGCGGCACTTCCACTCTATTTGAGCAATAATGTTTATGAATTAAAGAAAAGGGGTATTGTCTACAAAACCATAACCATGGGCCATGCGTTTGGCGGGGACTATGAAGTTATAAACATATATAATGCTCTTATTGCAGCTAGGGAAATTGCTGAATGCGATGTTGCGGTTGTAACCATGGGGCCCGGGATTGTAGGTACGGGTACCCCCTATGGTTTTACCGGGGTTGAGCAGGGACACATAATTGATGTTGTTAATGACTTGGGTGGCATATCTATCGCCGTTCCCAGGATAACATTCAGGGATAAGAGAAAAAGGCACCATGGATTGAGCCATCACAGTATAACCGTTTTGGGGAAAATAACAAAAACCAGGTCCAATATTGTGCTTCCCCAATTTTCACCACAACAGGCAAAGGTTATAGAAAAACAATTAAAGGAAAATGATTTAACGCAAAAACATAACATACTTAAAATTGAAAAAAATATATTAAAACAGGTCTTGGAGTACTATGGGCTTGAGGTTAAAACGATGGGCAGAGATTTGAATGATGATCCGGAATTCTTTGCTACTTGCACCGCCGCAGCCATATATGTTGCCTCCTTGCCAGATTTGAAATAGCAGACAAGCTATTGGGAACAATATTCTTTGTTGTGGTTTTTATATATTTTATTGGGAGGTGTAAAACATGATTGTTGAAGAAAAAACTGTGAAATCAGAAAAGGTTTATGAAGGCAAAATAATTAATCTAAGGGTGGACACGGTAGAATTACCGCATAAAAAATATTCCAAAAGGGAAATAGTAGAACATCCGGGGGCAGCGGGAGTAATTCCGATTACGCCTGATGGAGATATTGTTTTAGTAAAGCAATTTCGTAAACCGGCAGAAGAAATTTTACTCGAAATTCCCGCGGGTTTAATAGAATACGGGGAGGAGCCGGATCAATGTGCAACCAGGGAGTTAAAAGAGGAAACCGGTTATACCACAAACAAATTAAGAAGACTTTTTGAATACTACTCGACTCCGGGTTTTTCTGATGAAAAAATACATATCTATTTGGCAGAAGAGGTGATGGAGGGTGTCGCTCGTCCGGATGAAAATGAATATATTGAAATTGTTAAAATGCCGATAAATGAGGCCTTAAAGAAAATCAAGGCAGGTGATATAAAAGATGCTAAAACAATAGTGGCTATACTTGCTTATTCCAATTTTTGTAGCCAGAATTTATGATGGGACAAGATAGGCATAAAACTTCTTCAGTAGGCATAATATTTTATAACATACGGGGAATTATGTATTTTGGAAATTATAGCTGTAACTTCCTTGTATATTTTAATAAAATCAATGTTTGAATTTCCAAAACGAGATTTTGTTATGGGAATATACCGAAGAAGGGAAGTCTATCCATGTTTGCTGTCATAGTTGATTTAATTAAAAAACATGTAAAAACTAACATTGTTATTTATATTATAATTATATTGTGTTTGCTAATAGGGATTTCTGTGGGGGGATTTACAGTAAAAATTATGAGTCCGGACCATAAACAGGAACTGGTTTCTTACCTAAGAGGTTTTTTCAGGCTTTTTCACAATGATTCTATAAAGAGTGGAGATATATTTTCACAATCGTTGATAAATAATATTCAGTTATTAGTTTTATGTTACATACTCGGAATATCAATAATAGGTATTATAGGGGTTTTTTTTATTATAGCGTTCAAGGGTTTTGTGGTTGGTTTTACAGTCGGCTTACTTATGGAACAATTCAGATTTAAGGGGTGCCTCCTATTTCTGTTGGGAGTTTTGCCACAAAATTTAATTATTATTTCTGTATTTATTGTTGCTTCAGCCTTATCACTATCCTTTGTTTTAACATTTATTAGAAATAAGCCGAACAAAACGAAACAAACAAATATTTATAGGAAATTCTTGGCATATACGGTAACATATCTGATTTTCAGTGTACTAATTTTAATAGCTGTTTCAATTGAAACTGTTATTTCTCCTATGTTTATTAAAATAATAGGTGCATATATTCAATAAGATATAAAAATGGGGGAAGCCATGATAAATAGGGTAATTTTGTTCATAATAGATAGTTTGGGCATTGGGGCTTTGCCTGATGCAAAAAAATTCGGCGATGTGGGCGCAAACACTTTGGGTAATATTGCAATAAGCCAGGGGGGCATTGATTTACCTAATTTACAAAACATAGGGTTGGGAAACATAGATAATATAGTAGGAGTGAAACCCGTAAAGTCTCCTAAGGGTGCCTTTGGCAAGGCAATTGAATTTTCAAACGGAAAGGATAGTATTACAGGGCATTGGGAACTCGCAGGTCTGCATTTAACCAGACCTTTTAAAACATTTCCCAAGGGTTTTCCCGAGGGTATAATAAATGAATTGGAAAACAAGATTGGGAGAAAAATTTTGGGAAATAAGCCTGCTTCCGGAACTGTAATATTGGATGAACTTGGAGAAAAACATATAAATACGGGGTTTCCCATTGTTTATACTTCCGCCGATAGTGTGTTACAGATTGCTGCCCATGAAGATGTTGTTCCCTTGGATGAACTGTATTCAATATGTAAAATTGCCAGGGGAATCATGATGGGGGATAATACTGTAGCCAGAATCATTGCGAGGCCATTCGTAGGTGTGCCGGGAAGTTTTGTCAGGACCTGCAATAGAAGGGATTATTCATTGGATCCTTTTGGACAAACAGTATTAGATATTGCTAAACAAGAAGGACTGGATGTAATTGCTATAGGGAAAATAGGGGATATATTTAATGGGAGAGGGATTACGCATTCTGTGCACACGCGGGATAATATGGACGGAATCAACAAAACAATTAAATATACACAAAAATATAGTAGAGGTATTATTTTTACAAATTTAGTAGAGTTTGATTCCCATTATGGTCACAGGAGAGATCCGGGGGGATATAAAAAGGCCTTGGAAGAAATGGACAAACGAATTCCGGAAATACTGGGTGTTATGAAAAACGATGATGTTATAATTTTTACCGCAGATCATGGGAACGATCCGACCTTCAAAGGAACAGATCATACAAGGGAATATATTCCTATTGTGATTTATGGGAGGAAGATTAAGGCAAATGTTAATATTGGAACAAGAAGATCTTTTGCCGATATAGCTGCAACAATTTCAGATATTTTTAAAATACCGTCGACAGGTAAGGGGGAAAGTTTTAAAGAACTGATTATATAGCATATTAGTTTGATAAAAATACGGGGGTTATGTTTAAAACCATAGTCAGTGTGTTTTTCGTTGGGTAATCAGGTTATTTGACTATAAAACAATTCTAAATAGGGGGCGGCTATGAAAGGGTATTTTAAAAAAATTTCGGAGGCAAAATATTATTTAAAAGGCAATATAAATTTCAAACCCACAA
>JAAZJW010000338.1 GCA_012800145.1 Clostridiales bacterium
AAAAATATATAAGGAATATCTGAAGGATATAGATTCGGAAATAGACAGGCTTACCAATTTAATACAAAAGCTGCTGGATCTGACCAAAATCACGGAACAGGGGTTAAATCTAGTTGAAGTGCCGTTGATAGAATTGATAGAGGATAGTATTAAGGTAGTCAAACCCCTGGCACAATCGTCAAATGTATGGATTACGGTTGATATACAAAACAATCCTACCGTGTTATGTGATCCCGAAAGAATTGTAGAGGTGTTGATTAACCTAATAGACAATTCTCTCAAATATACGGACTTGTCCAAAACAGAAAGGTATGTTGATATTACGGGACAAAACAGGACTAATTCCTATTTATTAAGTATTGAGGACAACGGGATTGGTATCAAAGAAAAGGATTTGGAATCCATTTTTGAAAAATTCTATCGTTCGGATTTCTCGCGTTCGAGGGATACAGGCGGAGCAGGAATCGGGCTTTCCATAGTTTATAATATTTTGAAAGCACATAATTGGAGTATAGGGGTAGAAAGTAAGCAAGGCAAGGGCACAACCTTTAAAATTAAAATTCCTAACAAATTTTTACTGATTCCTTAACAGTTTTTTAATATTTCTTGATTGGGTCTTTAAAATCATGTACTATAATAAAATTAACTTGTTATGATAGTCGGTTTTCTGCTATGCATCCGAATAATTGTTCATTGTATAGGGAATGGACCGACAAACATATCATATAGATAAGGACAAGGAGATGAAAAAATATGAAAAAACTGATATTATTTTTGTTGGTGGCAGTTATGGTATTTACGTTGGCCGCATGTAAGCCCAAGGCGCCGGTGGAGGACGAAAATGACACAGGCAACAAGGATCCCGTGGAAGATAACACCATAGTAGATCCCAGCCCAGAGGGTGAAATAGCAACGGTAAAACTATATTTTGCCAACCGGGAATATATTATGACGGGGAATGATAATCTGGATGCAACTGTAGCGGTTGAAAGGGAAGTAAAGGTAAAAGAAAAACCTATAGAAGAAGTTATATTGGAGGAATTGAGGAATAAACCGGAGGATGAAGGATTGACAACACTAGTGGAAAAGATAAAAGTATTAAGTGTTGAAACAGCGGAGAATACAGCCTATGTCAACCTGTCGGGGGAAAATCTGCATGGCGGTTCCTTGGAGGAATCGTTAATATTACAGCAAATCGTATTTTCCCTAACGGAACTTAAGAAAATAGAAAAGGTACAGCTTTTGGTAGACGGCAGCAAACGTGAAACCCTTATGGGACATATATCTATAGAAGAGCCGCTGAAGGGGCCTGACGTAAAATAAAAGAGTCATAAATTAACGTGGGGACGGTTTTATTGTTAATTTATTAATTACTCCGGCTCTTCCCTGTGAATCCCGGTAAATTAACAATAGAACCGCCAGACTGTGTGAAAAAGCACTTTTCCCGCTTTTTGTCATTGCTATGAAAGCCCCACATTTTTGTCATCCTGAGACGAACAGGATTA
>JAAZJW010000339.1 GCA_012800145.1 Clostridiales bacterium
AGAGCATATGCTCCCGGACAGCATGGTAGCGGTAGAAGGAAGCTTTCCGATTTCGGGATTCAGTTGAGGGAAAAACAAAAAGCAAAAAGATTTTACGGTATATTGGAATCCCAATTTAGAAGATATTTTGAAATTGCCGATAAACAGGCAGGTATTACAGGTGAAAATCTTTTAAGATTATTGGAATCACGCTTAGACAATGTTGTTTACAGATTGGGTTTTGCTTCTTCAAGGGCAGAAGCAAGGCAATTGGTTACCCATGGGCATTTCAGGGTAAACGGCGATAAAGTGGATATTCCTTCATATTTAGTGAGTGCGGGAGATGTTGTTGCTGTCAAGGAAAAATCTAAATCATCAAATAAATTCAGAAGCCTAGCAGAGAATTTTAAAGGAAGCGTTCCAAATTGGTTAACGGTTGATATGGAAAAAATGGAGGGAACAGTTGTTTCTCTACCTACAAGAGAAGATATAGACCTGCCAATCTCGGAAAACTTAATAGTAGAGCTGTATTCTAAGTAATAAATTATTAGAATCAGTTGCCCTCAAATAGAGGAAATGTTTAAAGGAGGGTTTAGATTAAATGATAGAAATGGAAAAACCAAGTGTAGAAATAGTGGAAATCAGTGATGACAACACCTATGGCAAGTTTACAGTTGAGCCCCTGGAGAGGGGTTATGGAATTACTTTAGGAAATTCTTTAAGGCGAATTATGTTGTCCTCCTTACCGGGGGCAGCTGTAACATCGGTAAAAATTGACGGGGTGTTGCATGAATTTTCTACAATCCCGGGGGTAAAGGAAGATGTCACGGAAATCATCCTTAACCTCAAAGGTTTATCTATTCGTATGCACGGGGACGAATCCAAAACGATTCGTATCGAGGCAAAGGGAGAAGGGGTTATAACTGCAGGGGACATTATTGCAGATGCGGATGTTGAAATTCTTAATCCGGAAATGCATATAGCCACCTTGGACGAAGACGGAGCTATAATGATGGAAATAAACGTATCCAAGGGAAGGGGATATGTACAAGCGGAAAATAATAAAACACCGGGAATGCCTATAGGTGTAATACCTGTGGATTCTATATTCACTCCCGTAGTGAAGGTAAATTATTTCGTTGAAGACACGAGGGTAGGACAGGTGACCGACTTTGACAGGTTAATTATCGAAATATTTACAGACGGGAGCATTATGCCGGACGAAGCAGCTTCCTTGGCTGCAAAAATAATGAATGAGCATTTGAACTTATTTATTAATCTGACTGAACATGTTAGCGATGTAGAAATTATGGTACAAAAAGAAGAAGATACAAAAGAGAAGGTTCTTGAGATGACTGTTGAAGAACTGGATCTTTCCGTAAGGTCTTACAACTGCCTGAAACGGGCGGGAATCAATACAGTGGATGAGCTTATTCAGAGGACAGAAGAAGATATGATGAAAGTTAGAAATCTTGGCAAGAAATCCCTTGAGGAAGTCCAAAACAAACTTGGTGAGTTAGATCTTTCATTAAAACCTGTTGACGAATAGTATCCAGTGAGGAGGGATTGACATGGCACATTATCGTAAATTAGGCCGTTCAAGTGCTCACAGAGACTTGATGCTTAGAAACCTGGTAACCAGTTTACTGAAAAACGGGAGAATAGAGACGACAGACACAAAAGCTAAAGAAACAAGAAAACTGGCGGAAAAAATGATTACCCTTGCTAAGAGGGGTGATTTACATGCCAGGAGACAAGTCCTCGGTTTTGTAACGGAGGAAACTGTGGTAAAGGAATTATTTGATGAAATTGCGCCGAAGTATGAGGAGCGCAACGGCGGATATACACGTATTATGAAACTCGGGCCGAGAAGGGGCGACGCCGCAGAAATGGTGATCATCGAATTGGTATAATAAATATGGGATACCGAGCCCGGCACCGGTAAACTGGAATCCGGCTTCCGGACGGTTGGGGCAGAACCGTGTATCTGCTCCCGGGGCGATAAAACAAAAATAACGGGCGACCATAGGTCGTCCCTACAATACCGCCTTATTTAAATGTGTAGGGGCGAGCTTTGCTCGCCCGCTTCTAATTAACAATAGAACCATCAGACTGTGCGAAAAATGTCATCCTAAGCGAAGCGAAGGATCTCAAATGACCTAAAAACGAGATTCTTCGCTACACTCAGAATTTGCACGTGTTACCCACACCACG
>JAAZJW010000340.1 GCA_012800145.1 Clostridiales bacterium
CGCGGGTCAAGCTAATCCTGTTCGTCTCAGGATGACAAAAATGTGGGGCTTTCATAGCAATGACATGTTTGAACCATTGCTAAACTATTGTTAAACCATCGTTCAACCATTGTTTAACTATTGTTCAATGATTGTTTAATATATTGTATACGATTGAGTATATTTTGTCTACCCAAAATTTTTATAACCAAAGGTAAATCCGGACCTTGGGTTTCACCGGTTAAAACCACACGAATTGGTTTATACAGGTTCGGCCCTTTAATTCCCGTTTCTTTTTGGATTTCCTTAAATACTTTTTTGCCGAAATCTTCGTCTACGGTTTCTGCTCCTTCTACCTTGGTCTTAAATGCATCAAGTAATTGCGGCACATGATCTGATTTAATAAGTTCCTTGGATTCATCATCCTTTAATTCAATTTCCGTTTTAAAGAAAATAACCGCTTTTTCTTTAATTTCGGCAACATAGGATATTCTGTCCTGGAGTACACTTACCAAATCCTTTAACCATTCATATTTTTCTTTAGCATCAATTTCTGTAATGTAGCCGGCTTCTATCAAATATGGGATAGCAAGATCCGTAATCCTTTCCACGGAACTTTCTCTTATATAATGTCCGTTTATCCAGTTTAATTTATTTACATCGAATACCCCACCGCTTTTAGAAACTCTTTCTAACGAAAATTTTTGTTCCAGCTCGTCCATAGAGAAAATTTCTTGATCATCCTCGGGGCTCCAGCCTACCAACGCAATGTAATTTACCAACCCCTCGGGCAGATAACCTTTATTTAAAAAATCCTCCACCGCTACATCCCCATGACGTTTGCTCAGTTTTTTACGGTCTTGACTCAATATATTAGGTAAATGCGCATATTTGGGCATCTCCCAACCGAATGCTTCATATAGGTAGACATGTTTCGGTGTAGACGAAAGCCACTCTTCACCACGAATTATGTGGGTGATTTTCATTAAATGATCATCCACCACCACAGCAAAATGATAGGTTGGGAAGCCATCAGATTTAATCAGGACCTGGTCATCCAAATCATCTGTATTCATAACTACCCTGCCGCGAATTATATCGTTGAATTCTATGTCCCTGCTCTTGGGAAATTTCAGCCGAATCACATGCTGTTCGCCGGACTCTAGTTTTTCCTGTACTTCTTCTTTAGGGAGGTTTCTACAGTGGCCGTCATATCTAGCAGTGAGTCCTTCAGATTTTTGTTTCTCCCTTATATCCTCTAATCTTTCCTTAGAGCAAAAACAGTAATATGCGTCCCCGCTTTCCAACAAAGTTTTAATATGTTTTTGGTAGATGTCCAAACGTTGTGATTGTATGTAGGGTCCGAAATCCCCTTTTTGTACCAATCGTTCCCCATCCAAAACAACGCCCTCATCATGGTTGATACCGCTCCAGGCCATAGACCTGAGCATTTCTTCTATTGCGCCTTCAACATAGCGCTCCCGATCCGTATCCTCTATTCTTAAGATATATTTGCCCCCGTTTTTTCTAGCAAATAAATAATTATATAATGCCGTTCTCAAGCCCCCTATATGCACAAATCCCGTGGGACTCGGTGCAAATCTCACTCTTATCGTCATAACTCTGCCCCCAATTAGTCTTTAGTTTTATATTATTATAACCTATTCTACGATTAGATACGAAAAAGTGTATTTTATTACCACATATACGTTTACTTTGATATATATTATGGTATAATATTAGTAAGGTAATCGGTACCGCAAAGGTGCGGTTGCCACTATGAGGATTTAAATTACTTAATCACTCTGCGGCACTGCAGGGTGATTATTTTTTCTGGCTGTTATTCCTATCTAA
>JAAZJW010000341.1 GCA_012800145.1 Clostridiales bacterium
GGCAGAAATGGCATATGAAAATATAGAGGAACATATTGACAGATTAGTTAGGCTGAGAGACAGGTTAATTAACGGGATTATGACAAAAATACCTTATACAAAATTGAACGGACATCCGACAAAAAGGTTGCCCGGAAACGCAAATATTTCTTTTGAATTCATAGAAGGTGAATCACTTCTGTTGAGTTTAGATATAGAAGGCATTGCCGCATCAACCGGTTCAGCTTGTACATCGGGGTCTCTGTCGTCTTCACATGTCCTGATGGCAATTGGGTTAACCCATGAAATGGCACATGGTTCATTGAGACTGACAATAGGTGATTTTACCACAGAGGATGAAATAGATTATGTTATAGAAAAGTTGCAACCGATCGTAGATAGGCTAAGACGGATATCACCGTTATATGAAAAGGTAAGGGGGAAATAAGCAATGTATAACGAAAAAGTGATGGACCACTTCATGAACCCCAGAAATGTCGGGGAAATAGAAGATGCGGAAGCAGTGGGCCAGGTAGGAAACCCAAGTTGTGGGGATATTATGAAAATGTATTTGAAAATAGATAAAAATGAAGTTATCACAGATGTAAAATTTAAAACTTTCGGATGCGGTTCTGCTATAGCTACATCGAGTATGGCAACGGAAATGATAAAAGGTAAAACTGTAAAAGAAGCGCTCCAATTGACTAATAAGGCTGTTGTGGAGGCTCTTGACGGACTTCCCCCTGCAAAGGTGCATTGTTCTGTTTTAGCGGAGCGAGCGGTCAAGGCAGCGATATATAATTATGCTAAGGAAAGAAATTTGGTTTATGAGGAATTGGTTGGGTTTGATCCAAATGATGATCATGAACATGATGAATATGAAGAGGGATAGAAAATGCGGGTAATACTCGCATTTTTTATTTTTTTTTCCCGACAAATAAATGATTGAAAAAATTACTTGGTATAGATTTAAAAAACTAACAGAATATAATAATAGACACAAAACTATAATTTTGTTCATAGGCCAATTGAAACCCATTGTCCGGGATGATAATTATTGTACAGTCTGAATATGTTCCGGATTGAATAAAATATAGAAGGAGTGAAAGTATGAGCAAAAAAGCTGTTAAAGGAATTGTTACAGGCGGGATATTGGGTGCAACAATTGTTACGTATATCCTTGGTAGAAAATTTCAGAAAAGGAAGGCAATGAAAAATAAGAGAAAGGTTCTAAACCGTATTGTGGCTGTTATGAAAGGGTTCAATATATTTTAATATAGATTTATAGGTACATGGATTCAAAATTTGCTAAGGGAAGTAACTGTACCCTGCAAGTATAACCCGTAATATTTTTGCCAACCTCACGGGTTGTTTAATTAAGATGCAGGCGTTTTTATTTTTGGGTGATAAATACCTTAGCCCGTTAATGGGGTTTTATCACCTAATATTTATAATATTAGTGAGCCCCTATTTACATTTACCTTTCAACAAAAATTTTGTTGTGTTATGATTGTACATTTGATTGATATTATGTATCCAAACAACAAGGTATAAATATACTGCATGGGGGTGGAAAAATGGGAAAAGAGAATGCGATACAGGTCTTATCCGGAAATTTTGGGAACCTGGCTGAAAACAGCATCTTAGCCGGCATCATAAAGGTATTCACACAATTTTTGATTGTTCTGCTGCTA
>JAAZJW010000342.1 GCA_012800145.1 Clostridiales bacterium
AGTCTGATGTGGCAGTGGTAAAATTGCTAGTTGGGGTGTTAATATGTATGATATCAAATTACAAAGCGACAGCAGATTGGTTCCTTTGATAGAAGAATTAAAAAATGAGCTTAAAAAAATATATGGTGAGCATTTAAGGAGCATTATATTATACGGTTCTTATGCAAGGGGAGACTATAATCCGGAATCAGACCTGGACATAATGGTGTTAGTTAATTTGGATAATTCTGAACAACTGGGGTATAGGGGTACCTTAGTTGAAAAGGTCACTGATATATCAATTAAATATAATATTTTAGTGTCGGTAATAGATAATAATTATGAAGATTTTAATATTAGGGCATCTTATGTACCTTTCTATAAAAATGTGGCACAGGAGGGGATTAAGGTTTATGCCAGATAATGACCATATTAAGGAGTTATCAAAGTCCCTATCGCTAAATGGCGGAAAACAGACCTTTTTATCGGTCTGTTTTTAAATTTCAGAAAAGATGCTGTTGACAATGTAAACTAGAACGTGCTACAATTAGTTTACAATGTAAACAGGAAGGAGTATGGGTGTAATGCCTGAAAATAGTATAAGTCTTACACCGACAGAGTGGAATCTTATGGAATGTTTATGGGAGTCCGCCCCGCGCACGGGACGCGAAGCCACCGAGTACCTTAAGAAGCGTGTTGGCTGGTCCCGCAGCACAACGTTAACTTTGCTTCGGCGAATGACTGAAAAAGGTATTATAAGATGTGAAGAGATTGATGGACTTAAGGCTTATTCCCCCTTGGTGAAACGGGAGGATGCGGTTATGCGCGAAACGAAGGATTTCCTGAGCCGTGTATACAAAGGCAGTGTAAGCATGATGATGAGCTCGATTACGAAAAAGCTGGAACTTACCCGGGAGGAAATAGACGAACTATACGGGATTTTACGTCAAGCGGAGGAGGCGGAAAAATGATAGGCTGGATTATAACCTCATCCGTGCTTATTTTGGTGGTTATGGCACTTCGATACGTGCTTAAAGGCAAGATAAGTTTGCGATTGCAATATGCACTGTGGGCGCTGGTACTCTTACGCCTGCTTATCCCGGTGAACCTTGGGCATAGTCATGTCAGTGTGATGAATGCATTTCTAACGGACAGTCGAGGTTCGACGGGCATGACCGGGTCGTTAGGATATAAATCCGTTATACCGAAACAATTATTTGAAGCAACAAAATATTTTGATAATGTTTCCGGATTCGAATTTAATGATATATCCGATACGAACGCTGTCACAGATACATACGGCACGGTAAACAGTCCCGGGGAGACAGCAAAAATTGTATGGTTTGCCGGAATTGCCACTATCGGTCTGTATTTTCTGATATCTAATATACGATTTGCTGTTAGACTAGGGAGGACGCGGCGTAAAATTGATATCAGCAATTGTTTACTTTCAGTCTATGAAACCGATATAATAGTGACACCATGTATGTTTGGATTGTTTCGTCCGGCTATCTATATTACTCCGGAAGTCTTGAGGAATGAAACGATGTTGCGACATGTATTGGAACATGAGATGACGCACTGGAGGCATAAGGATCATATCTGGTCCTTGTTGCGATGCGTGTGCCTTGTCCTGCACTGGTATAATCCTCTTGTATGGATGGCTGCTTTTTATTCTATGAAAGATGCTGAATTATCTTGTGATGAAGCAACAATCCGTCTCATAGGGGAAGAAGAACGCATAGAATATGGACGAACGATTATAGATCTGACCTGTACAAAAAGCAGGATGGATAAATTACTTATGACGGCTACCACTATGACAGGCAGTAAAAAAAGTATTGAAGAACGTATCACGCTGATAGCAAAGAAACCCAAAACCGCTTTATATATTTCTATTATTGTATTTTTGGTAGCGGTAGTTGCCGTGGGCTGTACCTTTACCGGGGCTGAAATGAATGAGATCGAAAAATGGTTTCCCCAACCGGAAATAGAGGACCGGGACGAACATATTCATGTTGTAGAACCGAAACTGCCTAAAGAAATATCATATCCTGACAACGAGCAATGGGAACAAAAATTTACAGGTTTTACCTCTGATAAGGATGGCTGGTTTGTCGGTTCGCCGGGAGTTGCTTTAGGCACTAGCGAAAATTATGTCTATCTGACCTATGATGGCGGCAAAACATGGAAGGAAACAGGCAACGTCAATAATGAATGGTCGCGTGTCTTGACGGCTGCCGCATTTGCCGATACCAATACAGGTTATTTGTGTTTCCGTTATGATATCGAAAATATTGGGCGTGTTTATCAGACGAAAGATGGCGGAAAGACATGGAAACAGCTTGAGATACCTATTTTTGCTACATTAGTTGAAGACGGTGTAGGTGAAGTGCGTTCGATAGGTTTCGACGGAAATAAAAACGGTAAAATGGAATTTTATTTTCGTAACAGAAATAATGAGACACGCGAAGGAGCGATTCAAACCCTGATAAGCAAGGACAAAGGGCAAACGTGGTTCCTATTACCGGAAAACCAAGGCATACAAGAGGCAGGCAGGGCTGATATAAACGGGGATGGCAAGGATGAATATATTTATATTAATAAATCCCAAATGAACGAGGGTCTTGCTACGTTAAGTGTTGGTGACGGGCAGGGACGTGAGTTATGGAGTGAACAACTTTCAACCTCCCATGCAGGTTGGGGACAACTGTTTCTTTGTGGGTTAGATGGTAGACAGTATCTTTTAAGGTATAACCCTGCCATGTTTCAAGGCAATGCGACATATGTTTATACCCTTTTTACTTTGAAAGATGGCAAAGAAAAAGTGTTTAAAACTAATTCAATTGAGTTTGATATAAATGGGACTAAGGAACTTGATGTGCCTCAAATGCTGTCCTTTGCGGATGAGATAAATTCCTTGCTTACACAAAGCACACTTCTGATAAGCAGCAATAACGGTGCCTTCCTTTAACAACCGTTAAACTATCGTTAAACTATTGTTCCCCTTTTGTCACCCGGAAAAACAATAAATTTATCAGGAATGGAAACAGGATGGGAATCTGTTATAATGGGTATATAAAAAAATATCTAAAACATACAGCTTTCAAATCAGTTTTAGGGGTATATATAGTCAGAATCAATTTTTAATATCCAAAATTAATATAGATGAATATGTATTGATAACTTGACTGTTAGTATCATATAAAAAAATATAGCGGACACATTCGGGTTTCAAAAGACAAACAAATGAGGGGGAGCATTATGGGAAACATAATTCAAGTCATATCAAGAGTTTTTAAGGGTGCAATAAAAGCATTTAGGAGATACCCTGCGGTTATTGCAAATGCAGCGGCATTTTCCATTGTTACAATAATTAGAATTCATCTGGATTGGCCACAACAGGAAGCATATAATTTTATTTTTAACTGCCTGCACCTGTCATTTGCTTTGGGGGCGATATTTAGCCTTGCAGTGATTACCGCGGCGCAAAGCAGGTTCAACACCAAAAAATCATTTATAATTGCAAATGCACTCGGGATTTTGGCAACTATTTTAACACTTATTCTTCTTTATTTTTTCAGCGGAGTATATCCCGAATATTCGGCAATGCGTTACCAAAGGGTTTCCGTATTAGCTACCGCAAGAGTAAGTGCAGCAATATTTGTGAGTTTTCTTTTATTTAATATTTTAGCAGGATATCCGAAGGAACAGTCGGATTTTTCGAAAGCATTTTTTATGATTCATAAATCATTTTTTATAGCGCTTCTTTATGGGCTTGTAATAATGGGAGGGGCGTCGGGAGTGGCAGGGGCCATCCAAGCACTCCTTTACAAAGGTTTAAGCAGCAAAATTTACGGCTACATAGGAACAATAAGCGGCTTTTTGGCTTTCACTATTTTTATAGGATATTTTCCTGATTTCAGGAAAGGGATAGTTGATGAACAAAGAGAAACATCACAAAATCAACCCCGATTTATAGAGGTATTGTTTGAATATATAATGGTCCCGATTATGTTGGCCTTAACTCTCGTATTAGTATTATGGGTAGGAAAAACAATTTTGGAAGGGATGCGGGTTCCCTTTGTCCAACTTTCATCAATTGCTTCTTCATATGCAATTGGGGGGATATGGCTACATATTATGATCACTCATTATAAAACTGGTTTGGCAATGTTTTATAAAAAGATACATTCAATTGCAGTTATACTTATTTTGGCGGTTGAAGCCTGGGCACTCGTCATACAACTACAAAAATTCGGCCTTAAAACAACAGAATATTTTTTCGTATTGATATGGATAGTTGCTTTAACAGCAGCAATCCTTTTGATGATTAAAAAGGGGAAGGCACACAACATCATTGCCATTATTGTGGGCATCTTAACCATAATTTCAGTTGCACCGCATATTGGGTATAATTCCCTTCCCGTTACGGCACAGGTAAATCGATTGGAGGGTATTCTCAAACAGGAAGGAATGTTTAAAAATCATAAAATTGTTCCTGCAACAAAAGAACCTGAACAAGGCGTAAGGGAATCAATTACGGATTCGGTATTGTATTTGTCAAATTTGGAGGACGTGAAACTGCCCGTTTGGTTCGATAAGGATTTTAGAAAAAATGATGTATTTAAGCAAAATCTGGGCTTTGAACAGACCTTCCCGAGTCATAAGGGTGCGATAGTAGATGAACATATGGGAACATATTTACGCTTAACCCAAGAAGCTGTTGATATCAGGGATTATAGCTGGGCAATTAACATGCAGGATAGTTATGGCGAGGAAGATCACGTGACTGTCAATGGGGACAAAGGAACCTACAAGGTTTGCTGGAAAGCAAATCAACCCTATGGGGTGCCTAATTTAAAGATACTGCTGAATGATAAGACAATAGTGGATATGAATATGAATGAATATATAGATAAGGTTTTGAAAAGGTATCCACTGGGGAAAGCAAACAGGCGTTCCGCTACAATAGAAGACATGAGCATGGAATTTGAAACTCCTGAAATTAAGGGCTTGCTTATTTTAAACAGTATAGATATAAATGTTGACCCCAGATTGGATAAAATAAGTTATTGGATCTATCCCGGTACTTTGTATATTGATGAAAAACCATAAGGCATCGGGACAGCAAACTGTGTGAAGCATTGGAAGGTATCATTGCTATGAAGGTTCCACATTTTTGTCATCCTAGGAAGGACAGGATAAGTTTGACCCACGAAGGATCTGTATTCAAGAATAATATGATTCGAGACATTTTTAGCGGCATTGAACCTTTGCCGTTGCTTCGTGTATGTTTCATTAAAGGGGGATATATGATGTCTGTCGATACGATGTCCGTTGACAAGAAAGAATTATTGGTAATAGCTCTATATGCAGGGGAAATAATGCTTAAGAACGGGGCAGAGACATACAGGGTTGAGGACACAATAACCAGATTGTGTAAGTCTAAAGGTTTACAATATGTGGAAGCCTATGTTACCCCCACAGGTATATTTATGTCCATGGATAGCAAGGGAGAAACCCAAGATGAAATTGTTTCCTATATCAAACGTATAAAATGCAGGGGAATCAATTTAAACAAAGTGGCCGAAGTGAATAATTTTTCAAGGCAGTTCGTCGAAGGCAATATATCGCTGGATGAAGCCCTGTTGGCTTTGAAGGCGATTGATAATTTAAAACCCTATTCAAAACATGTTAAGGCCCTAGCCGGCGGGGGATTAGCCGGAGGTTTTTTTGCCCTATTATTAGGTGGCGATTTTACTACATTTTTGGTCGTTTTTATAATCAGCAGTATTGTATCCTACATGCTATATTACTTAGGCAATATGGAATTTCCACCTTTTTTTACAAGTGTTGCCGGGGGAACAATGATAGCCCTATTGACTGTTTTATCCACATATGTTGTTTTACTGACAAATACAGTTTTAGATATAAACAAGGTAGTCGCAGGTGCCATTATGCCCCTGGTACCCGGTGTAGCCATTACAAATGCGCTTCGGGATTCCATTACGGGTGACCTTGTATCAGGATTATCAAGAGCGACAGAAGCTGTGGTTATTGCCATATCAATTGCTTTTGGGGTGGGCTTTGTCTTAAAAATTTGGTTTTCTCTACTTGGAGGCTATTTATTATGATTGAATATATTAAAAATTTTTTCTATGCATATATATCTACAGTGGGTTTTGCCATAATATTTAATACACCTAAATCTGCCTTGATTAAATCGGGTTTTATCGGTGGGTTAGGCTGGGTTATTTATATTTTTACCGGAAACCTGTTCAATTCTGTCATTTTTTCTACTTTTGTAGCATCCTTGAGCATAGCCTTAATCGGTGAATATTTTGCAATTATAGACAAAAATCCTATTACTATTTATATAATACCCGGGATTATCCCTTTGGTTCCCGGATTTGGTCTATATTACACTATGCTTTCGATTATAGAAAAACAATTTGATAAGGTTGCTGAACACGGAAGCGAAACACTTATGATATCTATAGCAATTGCCGGTG